>JACPAV010000018.1 GCA_016180645.1 Nitrospirota bacterium
CTTCCCCAAGGAACACCTTGCGCCTCTGGTTCCCTCGGGCAATCACGTGATACAGGAGTCCCGGCGCAAGCGGACGGAGTTGGCGAGCCACGGCAGCCAACCTGCATGTTCATCCCCACATTGTCAAGATACAAATGTCTGACCCTATGGCCTACAAGCCGCCTTGAAAAAGCTGGGGCGCCCCACCGAAGTCGTAGACGCAATGATCGCCGCAACCGTCATGAGCCAGAGTGGTTTCCTAGTCACCCACAATGTTCGCGACTTTGAGCACATCGCGGGACTCGCACTCGAGGACTGGCTCGGATGATAAGAGGTGCGGATTCAGCACGCGCAAGTTAGGCGGGTCGATCCGGGCATGATGGCGGAACTTGGATGACGAAGGCACTCTGGTTCAAGATCAAAGATCTCACCCCCAGATTCATGAGAAGAGAACGATCACGGAAAGCCGTTCAAGGAGTCCGTGATAAGGTACCCGACCTCCGCGGCAGGATCCTTGTATTGGACCTCCGGAATACTCAAAATCTATCAGGCTCCTTTCTTGATGAGCTACTCCTACGCCGGTGGGACATGCTGAACGAGGGGATTGCCGATCTCCAGTTCGCCGCTTCATCGGAGGTGGCTACCCGGCTCAAGGCAGCAGCTCAGCTACGGCAGGTGGTAGTAACGATCCACGAAAACGGCCAAGTCCGACGGTTCGTACCGCAGCGGTCCACTCCTGCACAGCCGACACAGTCACTCCCAGTAGGCTCACTCACCAATCTTCCGCCCGAAGCTTTGGGCGGGGATTGAACTGCGTCCGAGCGACGCATCCTCCTCCTGCGAGCGATCCTACGGCTGCGAGACGAGCGGAACGGGATGGGGAAGACCCACAGGAAATGGGTCGAAAGCTAAGGCTTGATTCCGATCTCGCGTAGGAGGCGGAGGACCAAATCGACGTCTTTCGGCGCAGCCTTCTTCAAGAGCGATTGGGCCGTCTTCACCTTGTCCGCGTCGGTAAGACTTGCCTCCTGGATTGCAAAGAATTCCCAGATCGGAACGCCGAGCGACGCAGCGGCGGAGATGAAGGCGACTTTCTTCAAGTGCGGCCTCACGGTCACGCATTGGGCCGTGGGGACGATCCTGTGAATTTCCCTCCAGATTCTCTCCGAAAGGCCCGTTCGGCGGTTGCAGACATGAATCTGTTTTCGGTCATCCCGGTAGTCGCAAGGTCGAGCTGAGCTGGTTCAGAATCAGTGCAAGGACATACGCTCCGTGATGCTTCGAGGAGCCAAGGACTGAGAAATGGCCGCGAACGTGGCCCACAGGCCGGGAGAGCCGCGAATTCCGACTTCCTTCTGATTTCGCCCCTATTCTGCTGGCTCTGGCGGGGGGGTCTCCGCAGGCTACAATAGAATCCATCGCCTTGACCACGCAGGTCTGTGGATAGATAATCGGAAATGTGAGCACCGATGTTGCCGATCTCGTGAAGAGAATCCGCACGTTGCCGATCGAAAAGCGGAGGGAATTCCTCCAGGTACTCCCAACCGCGCTGGGTCTCACATCCGAAGACCTCGGGTGGCTGAAGGCGACGGAGACGGCGTTCGGATTCTGGGAGAACCCGGAAGACGAGGTCTACGATCATCTACAAGTCCGGTGACGTCGTCCTCGTCCCATTTCCTTTCACCGACCTGACGACGACCAAACAACGGCCGGGAGTTGTCATGGGTACCCAGGAACAAGACCTCCTCGTGGCCGCCATCACTTCCCGTATCCCCTCAGATCTACTGCCGACCGACCTACAGGTGTCTGCTGAGGAACAGCGCGGTGCAGGCTTACCCAAAAGATCAATTGTCAAGGTCACGAAGATTTTCACTCTCCACGAGCGGCTCGTTCGCGGACGGTTGGGTGCGTTCCCGGCGCCGTTCGTGAAACAAATCGTCGCGGCTCTGTCGTCATTTCTACAGCGGCAACATCCAGGATAGGCTTCTTATGGGCCGGTGAACGAATGCAAGACCTGGCCCCACAATTGCGCGGCGCAAGCGGACGGAGTTGTCGAGCCACGGCAGCCACCCTGTATGTTCATCCCCACATTGTCAAGATACAAATGTCTGACCCTATGGCCCAGCATACCCATTACCTTCGATCGTTCGGCAAGGTGGCACCCCGCCTTCAGGGGCCTCCCATCGCCCCTTGCGCTTCGCTCCAGGGACGATGAGCGGCAGGGCTATGGGGTCTCTGCATCGTGGTCGGCACGGAGGGCGGGGTACCGTCCCCTCCGCTTCGCTGCACGGACGGCGATCAGAATCTCATGGGAACCGGACGCCGCACTATCCATGGCTGGTGTTGAGAACTGCCATATGCGTCAGAATGGCTTCGCAAGACAGGCAGCGATGGGCGGGCTGAGAAGGCAGATCTTCGGTGGGAGACTTGCATGAGCGGGCGATGGGAATTCACGATCGTCGTCGTGACGCTCCGTGCTTTCCTGTGGAAGTCGGGCTCCTGCCCTCCACCCAGATTACCCTCTACCGCTGCGAAGACTTGCGTCAGCGGGCGATGGGAATTGAACCCACGACCCTCTGCTTGGGAAGCAGATGCTCTGCCCCTGAGCTACACCCGCGTTACTGAGTCAGTTCGGGATGATACGTTGAATCGCCGGCGGAGTCAATTTTTGGTGGGACACTTTTTGGGTCACTTTTGCCCGCCACACTCCCGCCAGACCGCGGGTGATCGGGTCTTGTCCCGCTCGGTAGCAGCGCAAAATCGCTTGGGGTGAGCCCGGCGGCTCCCAGCCCTGCGGAAATTGCTTCTGCCTTGGCCGCTACTGCCGCAGCGACGGGCTTCGGATATCGCATGGCCATCTCAGGCGACTTCCAACCGATGAAATCTTGGAGATCCTTCGTCGTCGTTCCCGCCTCGTTTAGCCAAGACGATACGGCGTGCCGGAGATCATGTAAGCGAAGATCCTCGGTGCGGACAAGCCCCTTCTTGTAGAGGCTCCGGACCGCCCTCATGAATGCGTGGCTCACGTATCCCGCCGAGACCGGGAAAACTCTCGGCTCACCCGCGATGACCGGTTGGACTCTAAGGCAATCCACCGCCATGCCAACGAGTGGATACCACCCCGGTCGGCCGCGCTTCTCGGGACGGCAGAAGTACTCCTTCTTTTCGAGTCGCACGTGGACCCTTTCCAGGCGAACCGCCTCCCCTACCCTCCTGCCTGTGCAGGCCATGAAGACAAGAACCGGACGCACGATAGCGGGACACTCCCGGAGAATGAGTACAAACATGCCAAACGTCATGCTGACCATGGAGCGATCTTCCGTTCCTTGTCGGGCAATACCATAGTGGAACGGGTTTTCTTGGACCTCAATCCTCAATCGCTTTTTTTCCACGTAGTTGAATGCCGCCGCCAGGGTCGTGCGTCGATGGTTCACCGTCCATGGCGACAACCCCGCCTTCCTCCACCCATCGAGAACCTCGGTAATCCTTCCGATCAGTCGCGCAATCCCCTTCTTGTCCAGCCCCGTGACCCTCTCGCTTCCAAGCTTCTCATTCCAGTGCTTCGCGTCGTTCTTGATGTCCGCAATCGATTCCCGCGATTGCCTTGAGTCCACGTAGAGTTTGAGGATGTCCCCGACCGACAGGATCTCATCCCCTCCTACGATCGAGCTCGCAAGCGAGCGAAGATCGTTCGGGAGCGGCGCCCCGACCCTTCGCCACTTCCTGAGTGCCTTGAAGAGTCGTTCGCCGGTCTCACCATCCGGTACCGGGAATTTGCGCATCTTTCCGCCAAAGCGGATTCGAGTGTACAACCGACCGTTCTGGGAAATCACTCCACGCACCTTTTTCCGAGAATGCCGCACCCCTCTACGGGCCACCGGATCTTGCACGGGTACCGGGGCAGGATTGCCTCCGGGAGGCACGCCATGTTCTGCCTGAAGCGCCTCCATTGTCGGCGGCTGCTCCTGAAGTGAAAATGCTTCGACGCCGGCCATTCCTACCTCTCCTATCGACCTAGACAGCCCTCGCCACTTGGTTTCCACTCTGTTAGGATCTGAACTTGTGTCCACAGACAGCATGATACGCGCCTATACTTTTACGTCAAGTGAATCGCGGTACAGGTCTAGTACGGTGGACTCACATGGCTGACACCGACGAACCCGACATCAAGGCAGAAATCGGACGCAACCTGCGCGAACTCCGAGAGGAGCGCGGCCTGACCCAACAGGCGCTTGCGAAGGAGGCCGACTTGGCCGATGAGACGGTCTCCCGCATCGAGCGGGGGCATTTGAACCCCTCCGCAGAGGTGCTGGGGAGGTTGGCGAACGCCCTCAAGGTGGCCGCGCAGAGACTCCTCCTGATGCCTTCTGCAGAGGAAAAGGCCCAAAAGGAACTTCTCATCCAGGACATTGCCGCCCGCCTCAAGAAGGCCTCCGTGGACGACATCCAGTTCTACCGCGAGCTTCTATACCGGCTCACCCGCCACCGGGGAATCCTCAAGGAATCGATCCCGGTCGAGCGGAAATCCAAGGACCGGACCTAGCGGCCCTCGATCTCCTAGAAGCCCTCTTTCCACCTTCAGTTTGGGAGCCCTATCTGTAGGATGGGGCGTTCATCCTACTTGTTGTACGAGTCATACTAGTTGACTTATATATCATTACCTGCCAGACTGTCCGCGGTTGAATGGTCATGGGGGTATTCGCATGAAAGTCGCCTTCACGGGTAGAAGAGATGCCGGCCCGGGGGTGCGGGAGGTCATCGGAAAAATCGTTGCCGAGGAAATCTCCCTCCACGCTCCCGTGGAACTCCTGTTCGGCGGTGCGTCCGGCGCCGATACCATTGCCCTCGATGAAGCGGCGAAGGTGATCGCCGAGCTCCCTTCGGAAAAGCGCACGCGCCTTGTGGTCATCCTGCCCGGTCGTCTGCCGGACCAGCCCCATGATGCCAGGGCGGTCATCGAGCAGCATGCCGATGAGATCCATCAACTGAAGCTCCGGCCCTGTTTTCCATCGAGCTATCGCAAGCGAAATCAAGTTCTGGTGGACCGATCAGATCGCGTGGTGGCTTTCTGGGACGGGCGAGAGAAGGGAGGCACCCACATGACGATGGCCCTAGCCAGGAAGATGGGACGGGACCTGCGCGTGGTGAGGATCGACCGAGTCGAGGAGTCGGACCGATGATCGCTGGAGTGTTCCGATTCGTCTTGGAGGACCTCGTGGTCTCGGTCTACCTCTCCGACGCCGAAACGAATGTGTCTCGATCCGTGGCCGCAGCGGTTCACGCCCGAGGCGAGGTGGAGGGAATCAAGCTGGAGTACGACTACCTGGTGCCTATGGGTTTGGCCGGGCAGGGAACCGGCCTCGTGCACCTCTGGAATCCCTTCGAGGTCCCGGGGTTCGTGTCCATCGCCGGCCGATACGAAATCGAAGTGGCTCCACATCATCGCGTGCTGATCGCAGCCCGCGCCGAAAGCAAGGTCAGACTCCGGAGTGAGCGCCAAACTGCCGCAACCGCAAGTGAGGAGGAACACTCATGAAGGTTTTCCTGGACGATCAACGACCCGCACCGGAGGGCTGGACTCTGGTCAAGACGGCCAAGGAGGCCATCGCGCTCCTCGAAGCCGGACAGGTTGAGGAGATCAGCCTCGATCATGACCTGGGGGACGTGGAGGAAGACACGGGGTACGACGTGCTCGTCTGGATCGAGGAAGGCGTCGAGTGGCGCGACTTCGTCCCACCGTCGATGAAGGTCCACTCCGCCAACCCTCCCGCGGCCGAGCGTATGGAACAAGCCATCCGCGCCATCGAACGGCGTGCCGCCCACACTCGCGAATTCCCCACACGCGAGGACTGGAAACGGTTCCTGAAGGAGTCCGAAAAGAAGTCCCAGGAAGACTGGCAGAAAGAGATCGCCGAAATTCCGGAGGAGAAGAGGTTCGAGCATGCGCTGGGGAGCGGCGACAAGGAGGTTCATCGACCGGCGGTCCAGTACCTCCTACGTCGTCTGAAAGACGCCCTCCCCGATCTGGAACATGTACTGGAAAGCGTGGACGACCACTGGGCCTCCGAAGACGGCGTCTATCGCTTCTACCATCAGTCGTACAAGGTCTTCTATCTGAACAACTCGACAAGCAAGATCATGAATGCCCTGCGGGCGATCCTCCCTCACCAGCCCCTGAACAAATGGCTCCAGACCATCGTGGCGGACGCGATGTCGAGGGATTGGGATCGTGAGCGGAGCGGCTACATCAACGACAGCTGGCTCAACTACACAAGGCCGGTCGTCGAGGCGTTCTTTCACGCCCGTTACTTCCTCGGGATGTGCGTCAAGTACGCGAAGGAACTGCCCCACGCCCCTCGCACCATGCCGAGCGGGTGGGCCGCCGTGCTCTACCTCTACGATCTGCGGTGACGAGGGGATGATCGCGGATGTTTTCCAGAAAGAATCGGAAGCGCGCCGCATCCCTGGACCAGTTCGTCCGAATGCTTTATCGCAGTCCCAAGCCGAACCTGACTCTGGAGGAGGCGCTGACGCAGATCGGACCGGGATGGCATCCCATCCTCAACGACCTGTGGCCGAGACTGGAAGGCGCCCAGATCGTGCAGGTGAAGGAGAAATTCGGCGGGCTGAGGGTCTATTGCCTCAAAGACGGCAAACGGGAGGGACACCACGAGGAACTCCTGAACAGTCTTCGGGAGGCGGAGGGAAGAAGCTACAGGACCTGCGAGGTCTGCGGTGAACCGGGGAGCCTTATTGCCAAACCCCGGCAGTGGAACCGGACGCGTTGCGCGGCACACCGGGATGTCCCCGCGCCTGACTCGATGAGAGATCCGCAATACCAGCGAGCCTGGATCAGCGTTCTCATACAATCCCGACAGCACCTCCTGATCGGGACTTCGGCCGTCAAACGGTACCTCACAACCGTGCAAGGCGAGACCGAACTCGACTTCCTCGTGAGAGAGCTCTTCACGCTGGAGATTCCCGCTTTCTTGAGCCACTGGAGCGCCGAACACCGTCGGAACGGAGACGCGATCATCGTCCCCGCATGGGGGATGGACTTCATCAACGCGGAAGCGAGTCCCACGCTTCTGCGCATCTTCGACAAGGAGGCCACCTTCGGCCGCTACGCGACGGCGTCCTTGGAGGCGCTTGCCGCCACCAAGTTTCCGGCGGCGATCAGTCCCAGCCGGTCCATGGAGAAGAGAAGGAGGGACGTGGAGGAACTCGCCGGGCTGGTACGATTGGCGGGTTTCAGCAGAAGAAGAGCCCTTGCCGTTCTCAAGGACGAACACCGGGACATTCGGAAGCGGGCGCGTGATATCTTCGATGCGCTCAAGAAAGGACGCGGGGTGGAGTTGTGAAGGTAATTCTGGGCGCTTGGACGAGGAGAGACTTCTTTCGCAGGATGATTGGAGGTCTTGCCGCTGGGGTGGGTGTGAGCCTAATCGACAGGCTTGGCGCAGGCATTTGTCCTGCGGGGGACCCGAGTGGAGAGCGGATGCTCCCTTCCGATCGACCGGGGCGGCCCGATGTCATCGTCGCCACCGATTTCGACACGGATCCCGCTATCGCCGTGGGTCTGGTGTACGTCCCGCATGAAATGGAGGCGCCGGTGATCACCGGCGCTTACAGGGGTCCTTTTGCCGAAACGTGTATTTACCGGGCCGTCATGAATGACGTGCCGCTGTACCTGGATTTTGACCATTGTCTTCCTGAAGCACTGGCCAAGGCAGCACGGTCATCGAGTGTGGTTCCCCGCGAGTTGTACTGGGCCGTCTCCTCCGCCTACGTGTACGCTCTCAAGAAGAACCCAACGAGAAACGAGCGGCTGGTGAGGTTCCGGGTTGAGGTGCTGGAAGTTGCGAATGCGTAACAAGGAGCCCAAGGGCAGGAAGACCCGCGCTTTCCCCGTGATCATCGAGCGGGATGCGAACGGCTACTACGTCGGGATCATCCCGGATCTCAACGGTTGTCACACGCAGGCGCCATCGTTCATGGCCCTGGAATCCCGGCTGAAGGACGTCATTGCCCTCTGCCTGAGGATGGAGGGGCGCAAGTCCCCGCGCAGCCGGTTCGTCGGCGTCCACATGATCGAGGTGAAGGCGTGAGGAGGCTGCCCGACCTTGCTCGCGACCTTCCGGAATCCGTGAGCCGTTCCATCGGATTCGCGACGATTCGTCGGGAGGCAGGCCACAAGTATTTCCGGCATCCCGATGGCCGGGCCTCGGTCGTCGCACCGCCGAAAAATGGGGAACATATGGCGAGGGGGTTGCTTCGTGCAATCCTGAAAAGTCCGGAGCAAGAAAGACGAAAATAAATGGGAGGGAAGCCTGGGCCTCGACTGCCGGGTGGCCGGAACAACAGACCTGCAACCATAGAAGCCCGATCACGGGAGCCATTTTCGGTTCGGCCTGCGGATCGTCCGCATCCTTTGCGTAGGCATATCTCAGCACCGATGGAGACACCTCCACGCCAATCTGCGGCTTCAGGGGGTCCTCGACGCCAGGCTGTTCAGGCGCAGGCATCGCACTCCGTCGACTTCGATAGACTTTACGACATTCTCGACCACATGGCGGATTGGCTGATGCGGGAGGATCTCAGGGCCCACCGGCGGAATCAACTGGAGGATGAGGTCCTAGACGGACTGGACATGCTCCAATCGCTCCGCCGTCCGCAACCGGGAAGGAAAAGAGCGTGACTCAGAGGGTCCGTTTCGTGGCCTTCACGGATCATCACGCCGACGTGGGGTGCATCGAATCGGTGATCACACTCGTACACGACAGCCGATCGGCCTTCATCGTCTGCGCGGGTGATTTCACGATCATGACGGAAGGTATCCATCCCTCCATGATGATTCTGGGCCGATGCGAGTTACCGGTGTATTTCATCGGTGGCAACCACGAGCACGACGGGATTTGCCGATTCCTGGAGAGTGCGTATCCGACCCTCCACTACGTCGATCTGAAGGTTGAGATCGAGCCGCTCCCCGGGGGCCTCCGAGTCCAGATCGCCGGCCTGGACGGCACCGAGGATCTGAACCCCCACTACGGAGAGAAGGGAGAGTTCTACGCGTCCTACCTCGAGATCCTGAAAGCGCAGGCCGACCCACTCCTTCCGCTGGTTCTTCTCTCGCACTTCCCGCCGGCGGGAACGGCCACTTGCGGGAAGGAGCCTGTTTTCAAGGGCGACCTGTGCGTGGGTTTCAAGGAGGGACCCGCTCTCGGCAGTCGAAATGTAAGAAGGATGGTCGAGAGTCTCAAGCCCGCCGTCGTCGTTACGGGCCACTTCCATGATCGATTCGGTGAATCCGATCGAAACGGCGGGTCTTGGATCGTGAACCCTGGCCCGGACGGGATGCTGATCGAGATGGCATTCCCTTCGGAGGGAGGAGAGGCTACGGTCACGCTGCGGAAAACGTCAAGAGCCGCGGCATGAGGATCTGGTTTGTCCGCAGGAAGGAGGTGAAGGTGTGAGGGAGCTGCCGGTTTTCTCGCCTGCCCACTTGAGCGAGATCCTCACATCCCTGGGGTTCAAGCTCGCCGGAAAGTCCGTCATGAGGGAAGGCAAGCATCTCTATTTCCGCCATCCCGATGGGCGGGCAACTGTGGTCCCCACTCACGACGGCGACGACATCTGCCCCCGTCTCCTCTCCGCGGTTCTGAAGGACATCGAGCCGAAGCCGGAGACCGGCCCGACCGCGGCCCAGTCTACCCTTTCTTCTTCCCGCCGAGGTCGGAGAATCGGCCGATGAAGGTCCGTACAAGGGTCAGGTCTTTACGGTCGAGTCGTCTAAGCGCCGAGATGATCTGGTGAACGACTCGATTCTTCTCGATCTCCTCGTGCTTCGCTTTGGGCAGGAACAGTTCGTGGTGCTCCATGCCGAGTGCCTGTGCGATGCACCCCAGACTCCGCATGGTCGGGTTCGGCTCCACGCCACGCTCGATCCGACTGACCGTCTCGGTCGGAAGGTCCGCCTTCTCCGCCAGGTGGGCCTGCGTCCAGCCACGGTTTGTGCGAACATCGCGGATCCGCTGCCCGACCTCATTCTGTAGGTTCTCCATCCATCCCATGACGACCTCCTTTGCATCACGGATGAATGGACGGAAGAAGGGTATATGTCTTCTGCCATATTGACATTTATACCCTCCTCCACTAACCTTCACTCAGCACGGATACCCGATCAAATGGCAGCACCGCCGATCCGAAAACTTCCACTGGCACATTGTCCCCGCGTATCCAAGTGGCTGTTGTCGACGCTTTGCGTCCTGACAGCAGGATGCGGCAGTGCAAAGGAGGAATTATCAGTCCCAACCACCGCTGGGCCCAGCTCCCAATCAAAGAAATCAGTCTCCGTACATGGAACACTGGTGGGCCAAACGTGCAAGAAGCCGCTCGCCGGCGTTACGGTCTATCTGAAAACAAAGAGTTCGACCGGGGGAAACGAGGCCAAGGTGACCGACTTTGTGCCCACGGGACAGGAGGGAGGTTTCGCATTCGATGGGGTCCAAGAAGGGACCTACACACTGGTGGTAGCCGGCTGCTACCAGGAATCACAATCATCACTGGCCGGAATCGAGGAGACGTCGTATTTCCTGCCCGAGGGGCAGGAGAAACCCGTCACAATTTCCTCTGAGACAGCTGCTCGGTCGATTGATATCACATTGGATGTGGAGCGGACAGATCCGTTCAACAAGACATGTGGGGTCGACCGGGATTGCGATGGAGTCGTGGACAAGGCGGCCGGAGGCACCGATTGCAAGGATGACGACGCGAACATCAAGCCCAAGGCTGCGAACGAGCAGGAGTGTAATGGGCTCGCAAAGATGTTCTCCACCCGATCCCTCATCGCGAATTCGATGGCTTGGACCGGCAGTAGTTATCTCCTGTCCGATGCAGCAAAGAGCGCCATTGTCACCATCGACTCAACAGGCACAGTGAAATCGACCATTCCAGCCGGCTCAGACGGGGGCATTGCGGACGGGATCGCCTGGATCGGAGATAGCCTCTCCGCCAAGCAAATCTTTGCTGCGGTAGGCGGCAAGATTCTTGCTCTCTCGAGTTCCGGGGCCACGGTTTCCTCGTTCGCGGCGCCATCGTCGAGTATTTGCAGCCTCGCCCGGGATGGTTCCACTTTATGGGCCTCCGACGACAAGAGCGTCTACAAGCTGTCATCCTCCGGCACGACCGAGAGTTCATTCTTCCACTTCGCACAGGCTCCCAGCCGCGAACTGGTCATATCGCAGATCATCTTCGCAGCACCTAGCCGAGCCACATCCGCATCTTTGGTTTGTCCTGAGATCACCTGGGACGGGAAACAACTTCTCGTGCTTACAAAAGCAACAATCTCGGCGGGCGGGGCGTACGAATCAACCGTCTCAAAGTTCAGCACGGCCGGAATCAAGCAGACCAGCGACATCCTTGTTCCAGCAAGAATCTCCGGCATGGCATGGGTGAACGACCGCCTGCACATGGCCGCGAGCAACGCCCCGACACCGGTCGGAGAGACCATTGTTTATGAGGTACTCCCATGACCCCGGCGCATGATTGTGACTCCCCGCGATTGTCCCGGCGAAATGCAAATGCTGTCCCTATCGGCGGACGAATCCTATTGTTCCCATGAAGCGAGGCAACATGACGCGACCGCGGCTCGACCCCAGGATGATCATTCATCCGCTCCATCTTATTGGCGTTCTATTCTGGCTGTCGTGCGGGGAAGAACGTCCACAACCCGAGCAACCTCCCGTGAAGAGCACGTCGGATACTCCTTCCGACCCGGTGATTGTTTCCTGTTCCCTCGGCTATGACGATTGGGGCTGGACCAATCGGGAAGAACAAGTAATTGCCAAAATCCGCGTCTCCGACAGAAGCCAGCCTCCAGCCCTCTTTCGGTATTCGACAGGTCCGGGCGCAAGCAAGACGGAAGTGGCCCTCACCTATGCCCTTTCCCCCGCAACGGGAGAGCTGGAGTATGCTGCGAAGCTCACATTCAAGTCGCCCGGAAAAGTTCTCGGCGAGTGCTCCACGAAGGATGCAAGCGGCACGGAAATCGCCCCCGAGAAGAGGAAAACGACATCTCAGCTTATGTATCTTGGCGAGGGTGACGCAAGGAGCGCCATTGAGGGCGCACTCAAAGACGTGAATGCTGCCTACACGAAGGATTCGGAGATTGCGACAACGGGTGCCAGTATTCGAGTGGACTTCCTCGTCACGTCGGTACTCGGCCTCCCGGCTAAGGGTGCTATCGACTATCGAGGGGAAACGGATCTTTCAGTCTCAACTATCGGCCTCATCGACACGGGGTACCAGTCCCTTTTCATCTCGGAGATTGGAAATGAAACTCCCTTGAACGCGATGGATCTTCGGAGCAAGACCCTGGCATTCATGAAGAAGCTGTAACGACGTGGAACCACACTTGGCCCCGAACCATCCACCGAGGAGTTGATTCCGGAATGAGGCTCTTGCTTTCGTTCCTGCTCATTGCGTTCCTCCAAGGGAGTTGTGGCGATGTCTGCGAGGATGTTGGCCTCTGCGACAAGGATGATGACACCACCGCAGTAGCAACGACCACGGGTACCACAACGACAACGACATCCACGAAAACCAGCGGCGGGTCCACTTCAACGACGACCACCACGAAGGTCATGACCGGGGTCGAGTGGCGTTGCAGTTGCACAGCGGATTGCGCGTTGGCTGTCGACCAGTCAACGAGCATCACCGAATGTGAGAAACAGACCGCGGCGTCGGGCACCGTCGCCATCGTGGCCCAATCCACCTGTACCAGCCCGTCCAAGAACGTCTGCGGATCTGCGACCACCAGGGGTTGCGTGTGCTCCTGCGCGGCAACCTCGACCCCATGCTGAAACAGACACAGTGCCACCGGTGGGACAAGTCTTCACCGTGACATTTGTCCCGAGATAACCGCTACGTCGAAAGTCCTACCTCCTCTCCCAATTCTGCTGACGGCTTTGCTGTTCCCAGGAGGACTTGCCGCAATCCCTGCAGAGCCGGATGGCGTTACAACTTTGAGTCAGGCTGACCCGCTGGGGGCCAACGCATGGGGTTTTGCCGAAGAGCAAGGAAAACTGTATCTCTCCGGGAAGTCCAAGAGGGCCACCGGCAAGAAATTCAGACGCAGGGGATTCCTAATGGGCGCAGAAGGAGGCTTCGGAGCACTCGTCTTTCGGCCCGACCCGCAAGGATTTGAGGAGGATCCGAGAGATATCGGAGCTGCTGTGCCACTTCTGGCACTCGATCTGGGAATTGCCACACCCGGCGGCACGGGCGCCGGACTGAGGCCCTTCGCCGGCGTCGCGAAGGTGAAGGGAGCCACCGCGGGCTACTACGTTCTGGAGTTCTACACCAGACGGTTTTTCGCTCAACACTTCTATGCCGGACCCGGAATCGCCATCGGAAAAGTTTTCGCCGACTACGTTCCTCAGTTTTCCGACTCGGGCTTCACGTACCGGATCGACTTGGGTCGGGAGTTCCCGATGGCAAGACATTTCGCACTCGGAATCGAGGGAGTACATCTCGGAATGCTGGGCAAGAACGGGAGATACTTCATATTCGGGATCCAGTTATCCCCTCGGATCTACCTCAACTGAACGCCGCACCCTACACCTTACCTCTTGGACTGGATGGCTGAGAGCCGTCTCGCCCGCAGGCTTACGAGGTTTGGCGAATTTGCCGAGAAGAAAAACGCGCGGGCCCCCTGCGAGGATACGGGGGAGCGAGGGGACCCGCGCTATGTGGGCTTGAATCCTGGTGAAGTCGCCTCCTTCGAGGCGGATTCAACACAGGGAAATCCAACGATCCGACCGACCCAAGATTTCCGATTGCGCTTCCGTAGAACCCCCGTGACGGTTTCCATAGTGACTCCGCAAATTGTATCCCCTGCTCCATCCATGTCAACTGACTTCACGATTACGGAGGGAAGCGCACTGAGACCGACGGCAACCGATTCGGCCGCAGCAGTGGAGATTCTTGCCTTCGTCTATGCCGAATCCCTAGCCGGCAGGAGGGTAAGGATCCCTACCATGCGAGTCCTTTTGCCGAATGGTTCCGTCCCGGGCCTGAATGATGAGTTCCGAACGATGCCTCTCCGAGATCTCACGGCCAAGACCGATGGCATCCGACTGTTTCTCGAATGCCTTGGTTACCCGTGAGTTCCCCTCGCCTCGCACGGCCCACCCCTTGCCGTATCGCACGATCCACTGATTCTTGGACATGCTGTCCTCCTTAACCTGATGTTCAGCTTCCCCGCCTCCAGTATTCCTCGAAGGGGACGCGGTGATTCCCTTCAATCCATTCATGCTCTTCCTGAGCACCTTCCAATTCTGGGTCCCCGCGCTCCCAATTGTCAAGAGGAATGCCGTGGCAACTTGTGCCCGAATTGGGCCTGATATATTGTTCCCCCCGTGACAGCCGAGTTGCCATCAGGGGGAGAACCCGATCCTCTTCGCGAAGGCCAAGTCCTGGCCGGCCCCCTGTTCAACGAGCCTATGCGGGTCGAAACGGTCCGGCCCAACGGCCCCGCCTCGTGGATAGCCGGGCTGGTCGGCGTTCAGTCCGAAAGGTTCCGAAGCGTCACGCTCACCGCCACCGACCTCAAGACTCTCACCATCCTGGACTCCCGCGCCACCTACGATGGAAACGGCCAACTCCTCCGTCTCGGCCTCCAAGCCTACACCCTCGGGATCGCCTACGAATTCGATCCCTATTTCGGCCTCTCCATCTCACGGGTAGACCCCCTCCCCCATCAGCTTGAAGCGGTCTACGACTACCTCCTCAAACTCGCCCGCGTCCGCTTCCTCCTGGCCGACGACGCCGGCGCGGGCAAGACCATCATGGCCGGCCTCCTCATTCGGGAACTCAAGCTCCGCGGACTCGCCGAGCGTATCCTGGTCGTCTGCCCCGCCAACCTCGCCTTCCAATGGCAACGTGAACTCAAGGAGAAGTTCGACGAGAAATTCCTCGTCATGAAGGGAAGCGACATCCGCGACCAGTTCGGCGTCAATCAGTGGATGGAGCAGAAGCAGACGATCACGTCGCTCGACCTCGCGAAGCGGGAGGATATCCTGCCGGGACTCCGGCAGGTACACTGGGACGTCATCATCGTGGACGAAGCCCATAGAATGTCCGCCGCCGATGAAACCCACAAAAGCCAGCGGTACCGATTGGGCGAACTCCTGCGAGATATCTCGGACCACCTGCTTCTCCTTACGGCCACGCCGCACAAGGGAGACCCCATCAATTTCACCTTGTTCCTCCAGCTCCTGGATCCCGATACCTACGCCGATGTCCGATCGATCCGTGAGGCCATGACCCGCCAGCGCGCGCCGTTCTACCTGCGACGAACCAAGGAGGCGATGGTCTACTTCCCGGAGCGACAACCGGATGGCACATGGACAGCCACGAAGATCTTCAAGAAGCGGATTCCGAAGACGGTGGACTTCAACATCGACGGTCCCGAATTCGACCTCTACCGCCAGGTCACCCGATACGTGAAGGCCCAAAGCGTCAGGGCCGCCGCGGCGGGAGACGATCCCCGATCCCGCGCAGTCGGATTTCTTATGTCCCTCTACCAACGCCGCCTGGCCTCAAGCATGTACGCCCTCCGCCACTCTCTGGAGAACCGAGCCACGCGCCTCGAAATGGCCCTGAAACGCGCCCAGGATCTCGCCCAAATCGCTCCACCTGAAATCCCCAGCCCGGAGGAATTGGAGGAAATGGAGGAAAGTGAACGCGAGCGCCTTGAAGAAATCCTTGAAGCCATCACCATCGCGGGCAACGCCGACCAGGTGCGAGAAGAAATCCGTGAGCTGTCCGACCTGGCCGGGAAGGCCAAGGCCGTTGAAGATGCCGGTTCTGAAGCCAAGCTCTCCAAGCTCAAGGCCACGCTTCAGGCGGAGGGGTTTTTCGACCACCCCGATAGGCGGCTTCTCCTCTTTACGGAGTTCAAGGATACTTTGGACTACCTGGTCGGGAAGCTCAAGGACTGGGGCTTCCGCGTGGGATACATCCACGGCAGCATGAAGGCCGGATCCAGAGATGATGAAGGAACACGCCTCCACTCGGAGCAACAGTTCAAGGAAGGGAAGATCCAAGTACTCGTGGCCACCGAAGCAGCAGGCGAAGGGATCAACCTCCAAGTTTGTAATATCCTTTTCAACTACGATATCCCGTGGAACCCGAACCGTCTCGAGCAGCGCATGGGCCGCATCCACCGCTACGGCCAGAAGAAGGACTGCCTCATCTTCAATTTCGTGGCCTCGAACACCATCGAAGGGCGCGTCCTACAGCGCCTCCTCGAAAAGCTTCAGGAGATCCGAAACGCCCTCGATGACGACGCGGTCTTCAATGTCGTCGGCGAAGTCTTGCCGTCCGCTCACATTGAGCGGGTTCTTCGGGACTACTACTCAGGGAAGTTGGGAGATGCCGATCTCGAAGATCGGCTCCTCCGGGACGTGGATGAAAGCCGATTCCGCGCCATCTGCCGGAACGCTCTTGAAGGGCTGGCGTCGAAGAAATTGAACCTCGCCATGCTCATCGAGCGGCGCGCCCGGGCGCAGGAACGACGGGTTGTACCGGAGACCATCGCTCGGTTCGTCGCGGAGTCCGCCCCAATGGCGTCCTTGACCATCAAAGAAATTGCCTCTCTGCCCCATACCTTCGAGCCGGGCCGAACACCCCCCGCGCTCCGGCGGTTCGAGTCTCAATCGGATTGGAAACTGCCCGCCCTCGCAGGCAAGTATCCCCGCCTCTCAACCGAACGCGAGACCGCCGAGAAGCACAATCTCGAATGGGTCACCCCGGGGCATCCTCTCTTCGAGGCCCTGCGTCGTCATGCCTTGGATCAGGCGCTGCCGGAATTTTCCAGGGGAGCCTGTTTCCATTCCCTCCAGCACGACAAGCCCGCCCGGCTCGACTTCTATCGCGCGAAGGTAGTGGACGGTTTGGGGCATGCCATTCATGAGCGATTATTCGTCGTGGAGTATCCTGATGGCGGGGGGCCGCGATTGCTCAACGCAGCGGCCATTGGCGACTACACCCCGGCGCCGCCTCCAGACAAGCTGCCGTCTGTCGCTCTCGCGCCCGCTAACGCAGCCTGGCTGAACGAGACGGCCCTCAAGCCCTTTCTGGACGAAGTGAAATCCGAGCGGCTGGCCGAGGTGGACCGAATCGCCAACCATGTCGAATTCTCTCTCACGGAACTCCTTCACAAGGTGGATGAAGAAATCGGGAGGGCCGACGCCGATGTGGAGAGGAAAGCGCCCGGCGCGGAGGGTCGCCTCGCCCAAGCCGAGGCGCGCCACGCCGACCTCATGGCTCGGCGCGAGAAGCGACGACAAGAACTCAATCGCGAACGGGCACTGTCCCTCCAAGGCGTCGAACGGATTGCCAGCGCGCTGGTTCTGCCCCACCCCGAGCGCGATGCCGCCGACATCCGGCGACTGCGGCCTGATCCCCTAACGGAGGCCACGGCCATGCGTGTCGTCATCGAGCACGAGCAGTCCCAAGGACGGCAGGTGGAGGATGTGCATGAAAAGAACCTGGGATACGACATCACCAGCATTGACACGAAATCGGGCCACCTCCGCCTTATCGAAGTCAAGGGCCTCGGCGGGTCCACGGGCACCGTCCTCCTTACTCCCAACGAGAAGCGCGTGGCCGAAGACCGCCGCGATTGCTACTGGCTGTACGTGGTTACAAACTGCAAAGCCACGCCGAAACTTGAAGATCCGATTCGCGATCCCGCTCGCCTGCCCTGGCATGAGGTGAAGAAGGTCGAGCATTATTGGCTCCAGGTGGATGCAATGACCCAATCGATACAGCTGCGCGAGGATTCGCCTCCGTATGGAGGTGATCGCCCATGAAGGCCGTCGCGATTCCCAAGAGCACAAAACAGCTTGCCGCGCTCGTCAAGCAGGGCGAAGGCACTACACTGGAATTCAAGCGTTCGACAGGCGAACTGAAGGAGGGCATGCAGACGCTGTGCGCCTTCCTGAACGTATCCGGCGGCACGGTGCTCTTCGGGGTTCGGCCCGAAGGCACGATTGAGGGACAGGATGTTTCCGACAAGACGCTCCGCGACATCGCACAGGCCGCAGCTCGTTTCGAGCCTCCCGCTCATGTTGCCATTGAGCGCATCAAGATCAAAGTGGGCCGCATGGTTGTGATCGTCACGGCCGAGAGCGGTCGGGATGTCCGTCCCTTCACCTATGAAGGCCATCCCTACGAGCGCCTGGGCAGCACGACGCGCCGGATGCCGCAGGCGAAGTACGAGCGTCTGCTCGTCGATCGCGGCCACGCGAAGCGTCGCTGGGAGAACCTCCCCGCCGAAGGCCTGGCGCTGAAGGACTTGGACCGCAAAGAGATCCTGCGCACGCGCGAGCTGGCCATTCAGCAGAACCGGATTTCGCCGGACACCCGCCGGGACGTCGGCGAAATCCTCGACCGGTTGGGATTGCGGATTGACAGTGTTCTCACGCAGGCCGCACTGATACTTTACGGCAAGAGATTCCTGCCGGATTACCCTCAATGCCTCTTGAAAATGGGCCGGTTCCGGGGAACGGAGATTACCGGCGAGATCGTGGACAACCGGCAGGAATACATGAACGCCTTTGCCATGGTACGCGAGGGAATGGAATTCCTGAAGCGAACCATGCCCCTGGGTGCGCGCTTCCCCGAGGGACAGATTTTTCGTGAAGATCGTTTCCCCATCCCCTTGGACGCTCTCCGGGAAATCCTCCTCAACGCCGTCATGCACCGCGACTACTCCCACTACTCCGGCCACGTCGCCATTGTGGTCTTTGACGACCGGGTCGAGATCAGAAGCTACGGTCGCCTGCCCAATGGCGTGACGCTGAAGCAGCTTTCGGGGAAACATATATCAAAGCCGACCAATCCCCTGATCGCCGGGGCCTTTCACCGCACGGGCGCGGTGGAGGTTTGGGGCCAGGGAACCAACCGCGTGATCGCGGCCTGCAAACGTCACGGAGCCGCCCCTCCGAAATTCGAGGAATTGCAGGGGTTCCTGATCGTAACGTTCAGAGCACAGATGGTCGCCGGGGGCAAGACGGAGGTTGCCGGGGCCCAGTCAGGAGCCCAGTGGAGGGCCCAGTCAGGGGCCCAGTCGGTTCGGGTTCTGAACGTCTTGTCACGGAGTGCCTTGTCCGCTCGTGCGCTGGCAGAAGCCCTTGGGCTGCGAAGCAAGACCGGCGCATTGAAGCGGACTCTCAACGAATTGCTCGCTGAAGGATTGATCGAGTACACGTTGCCTGAAAAGCCCAGCAGCCGCCTGCAAAAGTACCGTCTTACTCGGGCTGGGGAGAAGGCGCAGAAAACGCACAGCGGAAAGGATGGGAAATGATCTACGCCCTCTGCGTATTGGGTGGTTTGCTAATCGGCGGCCTTGTGGCTTGGCTGCTCGCGTCCGCACGCGTTGCAAAATCCCTGACCGCCAAAATTGAGGAGCTTGCGAGGCAGGCGAACACGGCCGAGGGTCGGGCCTCTGGACTGGAAGGGACCATCGCAGAACTGCGTGCGCAGAATCAGAAGGCTTCCGACGACTTCACGAAGCTCCGAGAGCAGTTGGCCGGCGAGAACAGCGCAAGGGTGAAGGCGGAAACCCAACTGGCGGAAACCGTCCAACGGCTTGAAGAAGAGAAGAAACTTCTTGAGGATGCGAAGGTCAAGCTCACGGACACCTTCAAGGTGCTCGCCGGGGACACGCTCAACAACAACACGACGGCGTTCCTGAAACTGGCGAAGGAGACACTCGATAAGGTTCTCACGGACGCAAAGGGAGACCTCGGCAAGCGCCAGGAGGCCATTCAAGGAATGGTCAAGCCCTTGTCGGAATCCATCACGAAATTCGAGGAGCATGTCCGCACGATTGAGAAGAACAGGCAGGAGGCGTATTCGGGGCTGACTGAGCACCTGAAGGGCCTCTCTGCAAGCCAGCAGCAACTTCAGAAGGAAACCGCGAACTTGGTCACGGCCCTGCGAAAGCCGCAGGTGCGAGGCCGTTGGGGAGAGATGACGCTGCGCCGGGTGGTGGAATTGGCGGGAATGTCCGAGCACTGCGACTTCGCCGAACAGGTCACCGCCAATACCGACCTGCCTGCCGCGGCGCGGACCTCCGCGGCGCAGGCAGGGGAAGGCAGGCAGCGCCCCGATCTCATCGTTCGCCTGCCCGCCCAGCGCGAAATCGTCGTGGACGCGAAGGTATCTCTGGAAGCCTATTTGGACGCAGTCGCTGCGGACTCGGAAGAAACGCGGAAAGTTGCCATGGCGCGGCACGCGGCGCAGGTCCGCAGTCACATGAACGCTCTTGCCAACAAGCAATACTGGGCGCAGTTCACCCAAGCCCCTGAATTCGTCGTGATGTTCATTCCCGGCGAGTCGTTTTTCGGTGCTGCGGTGGACGCGGATCACAGCCTTATCGAAGATGGCCTGGAACAACGCGTGGTGTTGGCGACCCCCACGACCCTGATAGCCCTCCTTCGTGCCGTGGCTTATGGCTGGCGGCAGGAACAGGTCGCCAAGAACGCTCAGGAGATCAGCGAACTCGGAAAGCAGCTCTACGAACGCATGAGAATCTTTGCCGAGCACATCGGCGAAGTCGGCAAAGGGCTTGAGAAGGCCAATGCCTCTTACAACAGCGCCGTAGGGTCGATGGAGGCGCGGGTCCTTCCGGCCGCGCGGCGATTCAAGGATCTTGGGGCCGCGCCCGGTGCCGAAGTTCCTCTGGTTCAACCCATCGAAACGACGCCGCGCGTACTCACGGCACCTGAACTTTCGGAAGACCAGTCTGAACAGCAGGACATTGCTGGGGAGGATGGGAAATGACACAGCAAATATCCCCTTATCAAGATCTCTTGGAGACATTGGACCAGCTTCGGATACGGACCGCTCGGTTTCGCCGAGTGGCGCTTCACCTGCACTCTCCGGACAGTTACGACTGGAACCGTACGGGGGACAAGACGCTCAATGACCGCGAAAGGCTAATCGCTGACGACGGTGATAGCGAGTTCATCGGCGCGTTGAAAAAGCATCTCGACCTAGTCGTCATAACCGACCACATGAGATGCACCTACGCCAGCCGGGTATCCCAGCTCAGTCGAGGTGAAAAGAACTTCCTGGTCTTGCCTGGAATGGAAGTGAACTTCCAGCCAGAGGCGGCCATCAGTTGCTTTCGCGTGCATCTTCTCATCGTCCTTCCCGAGGGAGCAACCGTGGAGAAGTTCAGTCGAATTTTCGCAGGGGTGAAAGACATTCCAGACGATGAGAAAAGAGAAGGTCAGGAGGAGGTCCAAAACCTGCGCCTGTCGGACTTTATTAAGCATGTTCACGACGAAGGCGGCTTGTGCGTCGCGGCACATGTCAATTCCCAGCAAGGCATCCGTCACCTTTTCCGACAAACCGGCGCGGAAATCATCAAACAATTCACCTCCGATCCAGCCGCCCAGGAAGAGCAGGAAAAAGATCTCTCTACGGAACTCAAGAAATACCTGTTTTCCGTCGAGTTCGATGCTCTTGAGATCGCGAAAGCGGCGGACAAAAGGCACTACCGCTGGTCCATGCCCGAGAAGGGGTATGAGGTTGCAATCCCCGTGACGATGCGATTTGACGCACACTGCATAGAAGACTTTTCACGGACTGACTTGGTTACTTGGATCAAGATGACCACTCTTGGCCTTAAGGGGCTCCGCGACGCATTGAAAATTCCAGAGACGCGAATCCGATTCGCAACTGACCTGCCCATGCCACCCAGTCCCCGACTCCTTGGAATTGAAATCTTGGGTGACAGCAGCTCCCTATTTGAGAAAGAACGCATCGCCTTTGCCGAAAACCTCAATTGCCTCATCGGACCAAGAGGATCGGGAAAATCCACTATCGTCGAGGCGCTGCGCTACGTGTTCGGCTATAATCGCACACTTTCAGAACTCGACTCGACGAACAAGCTCTCCGAACGCATCCGTGAGATGCAAGAAGCAAATCTATCCGGATGTCTGATCCGTGTCGTCTATCAAACCCGGTCCGGCGAGAAGCGGGTTCTTGAAGCAACATTCGACCCACAGGAGGATTACGTCACCAAGGTATTCGATGCCGATGGCGAGCCACTTTCCGTTGCTGATGTTGAATCGAGCGGCGATTATCCCGTGCGACTCTTCGGATGGAGCGAAATCGAGACGCTCGGCCGGGACACCGCACGGCAGCGGGATTTATTGGACCGTCTTATCGTGGAATTGCCCCCGGTCAAGCAGGAACGTGACGAACTGACCCAGCAGTTCCAGGCTAACCGAAAAGAAATTGAGAAGACTATAGCCGATCTCAAGGCCATCTATCATCGCAACAATGGTGTGATTCGTCGCTTTTCCGAATATAAGGCTGCCTTCGAGAAGATCAACACGGAGGACGTTAAGAAGCATTTCGGCGATCTCGACCTCGCCCAGATGAAAGGGCAAGCGTTGGAGCTCATCAAGAAGAACGTCGATTCTTTTAGCTCCAAGGTAAGCGCACTTGACGCTACTTCCCTACGTGAGGGATTGTCTGAACTTCTCGAATCCGCACCACAGGAACTCCGTGACTGGTGGATGAACAATGCCACGCCGATACTGCACATTGTAGAATCCGAGGCAGATGTGCAGAAAACACTTTCGTCCGCGACCCATGCGTTGACGGGACTGGCCGGACTGATCGTTCAGAATATCGCGGTTGCCAAAGCTGAAATCGAGGCGATCCAGTTGAGAATAAGGGGGTCATTGGCAGACGACTCATCCATGCAAAAGATCGCGGATCTTCGCTCGAACGCCGAGCGTCGATTACGCGAGGCATCCGCGGTCCGCGACGAGTACCTGAAAACATGGAAACGCTTGCAAACCTCGTTGACATTGCGGGAAAACTCCGCGGGCAAGATTGTAGAAATCCACGAACGGATTGCAGAAATCCGAGCTGCCAGTAATCTGAAGATAGAGACGACGCTCAATCAATACCTTGCCGGCCACATGAAGGTGTCGCTTAGTTTCCGTGCTGGGTGTGATACACAGGCGTTTGCTGATTCGGTCGTCAAGAAAAAGGTCGCCGCATCGTTCGCCACGCAGTACAAGAACCGACGAATTCCAGACATTCTCGCCGCCCATTTCAATCCCTTCACCCTAGTGCGTGCGCTTCTTGGCGGCGATCCCCACGCCTTTGAGGGAAAGCAGTTGCCAGACGATCCGTCAGCCCAGATCACCGCCACTGAAGCTCAGAAGGCGGTGGATGCATGGAAACCGTGGGGGAAGGATGAAGCCGCTCAAGTCGAAGCCCTGAATGAGGACGGCGAACGTCTCACGAATCTGTTGAAGCTGCAGGAGGTCGAATGGGACGACGAGGAGAGCATTCTCCTCAATGACAGACCTGTTGGAGAGTTATCGCCCGGGCAGCGGTCCAGTGCCATGTTACCGCTCATTGCATTGGCGGAGTCGACTCCGCTCGTCATCGACCAACCCGAAGACAATCTCGACAACCGCCTTATTGGCCAGATTTTGGCGGACATCCTCGCGGCGCTGAAGGAAAGGCGGCAAATCATCGTCTGCACACATAATCCGAATATCGTTGTTTCCGGTGATGCTGAGCAAGTGATCGTTCTGAATGCGATTAGCGACCGCAAGGCGACTGTGGAGAAACACGGTTCAATTGACAACGACGACATCGTGCAGTCGGTCATTGACATCATGGAAGGTGGGCGCGATGCCTTCCGTGTTCGACAGCATCGCTATGGTATGGATCTCCCACCCGCCCTTGCAGTGGTGGGTGGCGCATGATCCCCAAGGAATGTAAACGCCTGGCGGAGGTGGATTTTCCGATTGCGGTGGTGTCAAAGCACGCCGCGCGGGAGAAATCGATCCGGCATGGACACCCGAGCACACTGCACCTCTGGTGGGCGCGGCGACCACTCGCCTCGTGCCGGGCGATGCTGCTTGGGCTTCTGCTCCCTGATCCGTGCGACGAGCACTGCCCCAAGGAATTCAAGGATCGGGCACGGGCACTCCTGCCCCACACGGTCGGGCCTACGGATGAAGACCTGCGCAAAGGGCTTCTGAAATTCATCGGGGATTTCTCAAACTGGGATCTGGCCAATAATCCTGCGTATGTTGAGGCAGGGCGCGGCCTCGTGAAGGCCGCACACGGGGAGGAAGCGCCTCTCGTCGTAGATCCATTCGCCGGCGGCGGATCGATCCCCCTTGAGGCCCTGCGGCTGGGCTGCGAGGCGTTTGCCTCGGACCTCAACCCCGTGGCCTGCCTCATCCTCAAGGTCATGCTGGAGGACATTCCACGCCACGGCCCGAAGCTTGCCGAGGAACTCCGGCGCGTGGGCGGTGAGATCAAGAAAGCGGCAGCAGAAGAACTGGCTGAGTTCTATCCTCACGATCCCGATGGTGCCACGCCCATCGCCTACCTCTGGGCGCGAACGGTGCGCTGCGAAGCTCCGAACTGCGGCGCGGAGATTCCGCTCATGCGCTCATTCTGGCTCTGCAAGAAAGCGAACCGGCGACGCGCGCTTCGGCCAAAAGTTGTAAAGCGCCGCGGCGAACAACGGAGAATCGATTTCGAGATCTTTGAGCCGAAAAAGGAGAGCGATGTGGGAGCCGGGACGGTCACCCGAGCGAAGGCGACGTGTCTATGCTGCAATGCTGTTCTTCCACCGGAACGGGTGCGGGCGCAACTCGCGGCCCAGCGCGGCGGCGCGGATGTTATTTTCGATGGCAAAGGGAACCGCAGCGGCGGTGCGGTCATGGCGGCGGTAGTGACGCTGCATCCGGGCAAGCCAGGGCGCAACTACCGCCTGTCCACAGTGCGCGAGTATCAGGCCGTCTGGAGGGCACAGAAGCGGCTCAAGTCGATCCTCGGCGAGTGGGAACGTGGCGGCAAGAAGGGGCTTTGCCCGGTGCCGGATGAAGTGATCTCGCTCAACGAGATTCGCAGGATTAGTGTTCCGATCTACGGAATGAGCAGTTGGGGCGACCTGCTCACTTCGCGGCAAAAGATCGCGTTGGTGACTCTCGCTCGGTTTGCTCGCGAGCGACTAATTGAGGGTGAGGCTGCACTATCGACTGCTCTTGCGCTGGGGGTGGATCGAGCAGCGGATCAGCTGTCTAGCTTGGTGCGGTGGTTAGAAACCATCGAGGCCATCGCGAGCACTTTCGGGCGTCAGGCCATCGGAATGGTGTGGGACTTCTGTGAGACAATTCCCATCGGCGATCACTCGTCCAACTTCGGAGCCGCGCTCGAATGGATAGCGAAGGTCATTCAACACTGGCCAGCGTCGAGTACCGGTCAGGTTCAGGTTGCAGACGCGGCCAATCACCCACTTCCCGACCAGACAACTTCGATTTGGTTCACCGATCCACCCTACTATGACGCCGTACCCTACGCGCACTTGTCAGACTACTTCTACGTGTGGCTGCGGCGAATCTTTCCGATCACCGGCGGGACGCACTTTGGTTCGGAGGTGTCGCCGAAGGATGCCGAGATCGTTGTAGACAGACCGCACACTCGGAGTACTTCCAAGAAGAATGCGACTTCCTACGAAGCTGGGATGGCCACCGCCTTCAGAGAAGGGCGACGTATCCTTTCTCAAGAAGGTGTCGGCTCGGTAGTGTTTGCTCATAAGACAACCGAAGGTTGGGAAGCCTTGCTGTCCGGGATGATTCGTGGTGGATGGACGATCACGGGCTCGTGGCCCATTGCGACAGAAAGGACTGCGCGGGTCAATGCACAGGAGACAGCTTCCCTCGCCACCAGCGTCCACCTCGTCTGCCGCCCGCGGCCAAGAGATGCCGGCGTGGGCGACTGGGGCGAAGTCCTACGGGAACTGCCCAAGCGCGTCGGAGATTGGATGGAGCGCCTACAGGGCGAGGGCATTCGCGGTGCGGACTTGGTCTTTGCCTGTATCGGCCCGGCATTGGAAATTTACAGCCGATACTCGAAGGTTGTGGATGCGGAGGAACGCGAGATTCCGCTTGGGGGCAATCCTGAGGCAAAAGAACCTCACCTACGCGGCTACCTTGCCTACGTATGGGAAATCGTCGGTCGGATAGCTCTTGAGCACGTGCTCGGCACCGCGGAAGCGAAGGCCAGAAACGGCGCGGCCGGAGCTTTGGAAGAGGACGCGAGGCTGACGGCGCTGTTTCTGTGGACGTTGCAGAGTACCCAACAGGAAGGCAAAAGTGAAAAGGGAAAAGGCAAAATTGAGGAGATGGAAGATGAGGCGCCAGAAGAGATAGATGAAGATGAAGACATTCCGCGAGGGAAGACGTCGGGATACAGCCTCGTTTTTGATGTGGTCCGGCGGTTTGCGCAGCCCTTGGGGATCAAGCTCCCGGAATGGGAAGACCGCGTCATCGAAACGAAAAAAGGCGTGGTGCGACTCTTCGCGGTGTCCGAGCGAGCAAAACAACTCTTCGGCTCGGATGGCGCCCGCGCCGTGGCCGATCAAATCGAGAAAGACCCGGCCTCGGCGAGCCAATTGGTCCTCTTCGGCGAACGGCAGGAGGAACTTCCGCTTAGGAAGAAGGGACGCACCAGGAAGTCGGGTGGTCAGGTATCCGATGAGGCCATGAAGCCCCAGCGTGAAGCGACCACGCTCGACCGCGTCCACGCGGCTATGCTTCTTCAGGCCGGCGGCCGAACCAACGCCCTCCGCGCCCTCCTCAAGGCCGAGCAAGACCGTGGCCCAGACTTCGAGCGCCTCGCCAATTCCCTCTCCGCCCTCTATCCCCGGTACAGCGAAGAAAAACGCCTCCTGGACGCAATGCTCCTCGCCGTGCCAAGATAGCGCCATCACTCATGCTGACCCAGGCGGAGGCCGATCTTCTGATTGCGATGAAGAAAACTTTCGCAGATCCCAAACCCCTGCGGCTCACACCGGGACGTAAGCGAGTGTATGAACTGCTCGGCGATGACAAGAAGGAACAATTCCTACTCGACATATGGCGGGCAAGCCTGAAGTTATCGAAAGTGTCCTTCAACACCCGGGGCAGGAAGGTGGTCGTGCTGGTACGAGTTGATCTGGACGGGGCACCGCACACGAACCCAGATGAAACCAAGATTGGGGGAAGCCACATACACTTGTACCGTGAGGGCTACGATGACAAGTGGGCATACCCTCTCGACCAATCTGAATTCAGGAAACCGTCAAGCGTTGTCCAAACCCTCCTCGATTTTCTCGCCTATTGCAGAATTGGCGGATATCCTCCCGTCCAGGACGAGAACTGATGAACCGTCTGGAATGTGAACAATTGGTGGAGTCATACGTCGAGTGGATCAAGAAAGGACTCTCGGTCGCCCAACTTCAAGACGCCTGCGAATTGACCACACCGTTCCTGGACAGACACAATGACCACCTGCAAATCTACGCCCAGAAGAAGGATGGCAAGATTCTGATCACCGACGACGGATATATCCTTGCGGACTTGGAAACGAGCGGGATGGACCTGCTTACTCCGAAGCGACGAGCCGTCCTCGAGACGATGTTGAAGGGATACGGCGTCAGGATGGAGGAGGATCGTTTGATCGTGGATGCCACACCCCGCAATCTTGGGCAACGCATTCATTCGCTGGTTCAAGCGATGCTTTCAATCAATGACATGTTTGTGATGGCCCAGCCTCGGGTCTCCGGTTTTTTCTGGGAGGACGTAAGAGGCTTTCTGGATGAGAACAGGATCCGATATAGCCCTCGCGTAAAAATATCTGGCAGAAGCGGATTCGATCAGGCAATCGATTTTCTAATCCCAAAATCCCAGAGCCGGCCTGAACGACTGATACAAGCGATCAACACGCCAAGCAAGAACACTATCGGTTTCTATCTCTTTTCCCTCTCGGACACTCGTGAGGCAAGGGTGGACGCTTCCGAAGCGTATGCATTTCTGAATGATCAAGATCGCAAGGTGGGTGGCGAGATCATGGATGCACTGCAAGTCTATGAGGTGAAACCCGTGATTTGGAGTGGACGCCAGCAGGCTGTTCATGCATTGGCCGAATAGGGCGAGAGCGTGGAATACTGGTACAAGGTCGTAGCGCCGGAGAAGGAGGTTCGCGAGGGGCAGTCGTTTGACCCGGAGCAAGACATGACAAAGGTTTTCATCGCCGGTTCCAGGCATGTGACGAGACTCGACACAGAGGTGATGGCCAGAATTGACCGAATGATGGAGCAGAACTTCTCAATCTTGATCGGCGATGCCAACGGCGCCGACAAGGCGGCACAAAAGCACCTCCATGCAAAGGGCCACAGGAACGTCCAGGTGTTCTGCGTCGAAGGTGAGTGCAGGAACAATCTCGGCGGCTGGCCGGTCAGATCCGTGCGTTCCTCCTCCGTCAGGAAGGACTTCGCCCACTTCGCCAGCAAGGACGCCGTCATGGCCAATGAGGCTACGGTGGGGTTCATGTTGTGGGATGGCAAGAGCACAGGGACTTTGGCGAACGTTTCGCGGCTCATCGGCCAAGGCAAATCCGTCCTGGTGTACCTTGCTCCAACCCGCTCGTTTCTCGAATTGAAGAATGAAGCGGACTGGCAGAAGCTCCTTTCTGATTGCCCTGCACCGGTGAGAAATCGTTTCTTGACGAAGGTGAGCGGTAGCAAGAAGCGCCCGCCGCGCCCCCACCCTCTCAGCCTCTTTCCGCAAGCCCCTCGATGGAACCCTGGTACAAGGTAGCCACGCCTCGTAGGGAGGTACGGGAGGGACGGTCGTTCAACCCGGACGAATTCGCCATCGCGCTGGAGCAGGTGGTGGCGGGAAATGCGCCAGAGGACTACCAAGACCCGACAAAGTTCTTCGCCCGAACGTGTTTCACGCGCGCCCTGCGGGAATACTCCGGGTTGGTCTTGCGACGGCTCCAAGGCAAGACGGAAAGCACGGCGCCTGTCCTCACGTTGGTCACGCAGTTCGGCGGCGGGAAAACTCACACGTTGACAACCCTTTACCACATCGCCAAGAACGGCAAGGCACTCCACAAGAACAAGGATACTTCCGACCTTCTATCCCATGCCGAGCTACCCATCGTCGAGAACGTCCGGGTCGCCGTCTTCGTCGGCAACGCCTGGGACCCGCGCGAAGGCCGAGAAAATCCATGGATCGACATTGCGCGCCAGCTTGCGGGCGAGAAGGGAGTTGCCGAACTGGGCCAGGCGGCCAAGACCACCCCGCCGGGCACGGAGGCTCTGCATCGCGTCTTTCAGGCCGCAAACGGTCCTATTCTGATCCTGATGGACGAGGTGTTGAATTTCTTCAATCGTCATCGGCCGCTGGTGGAGCCAACTTACGCGTTTTTCGACAATCTGAACCGGGCCATGACCGGTACGACCCACGGCGCCATGGTGATCAGCCTGCCCCGCAGCCAGGTGGAAATGACGGACTGGGATACGCAGTGGCAGGAGCGGATCACCAAGGTCGTGAGGCGAGTGGCCAAGGAGCTCATCGCGAACGACGAGACGGAAATCAGCGAAGTCGTCCGCAGGAGGCTTTTCGAGGACCTCGGCAGCGAGAAGGCCCGAAAGAACGTGGCCAAGACGTTTGCCGACTGGTGTTTTGAGAGGCGAGCCCAACTTCCACCCGAATGGACGGCAGTGGATACGAGCGCGACGGACGCCAAATCGCGCGAGTTTCTTCAGAAGAGGTTCGAGGACTGCTACCCCTTCCATCCCGCCACCCTCTCGGTTTTCCAGCGCAAATGGCAAGCCCTTCAGCAGTATCAGCAAACCCGAGGCACCCTGGCCATGTTCGCCCAATGGATCTCCATCGCTGCCCAAGAGAGCTTCAAGAAGGCCCGGACGGAACCGCTCATCACGCTAGGCTCCGCGCCCCTTGAGGTTCCTGAGTTCCGGAGCGTGGTGCTGGGGCAGATCGGAGAGGCCCGGCTCGCCACGGCCATCGATTCCGACCTGGCTGGAGCTCATTCGCATGCCAAGGCCCTCGATGCGGATACAAAGGGCCCTCTCCGGGACATACACAGGCGAGTCGGCGCAGCGATCCTGTTCGAGTCTTCCGGTGGGCATGCGCAGAAGGTGGCCCACCTTCCCGAGCTCCGCTTTGCGCTAGGGGAACCCAGTATCGATACAACCTCCGTCGATAGCGCCGCCTTCGCCATGGAAGCCAGTGGCTACTACGTCCGGAAGGTCGGAACCGACGGCTTCCAGATCCACCACCAAGCAACCCTCAAGAAAGTGGTGAGCGATCGGCGAGCGTCGCTGGACCAGGAATCAGAGGTCAAACCCACGATGAGGGATCTCGTGCGCGGGGAATTCAGGAGGGGCGCCGGCATCCCCGTTATCGATTTCCCCAACGATGGGGCGGAGATTCAGGATTCGCCGAAGCTCACAATCATTACAATGGATCCTGAACTGGAATGGATTGGGAAGGGGTCCTTACGGGTGCAGGTGGCCGAGTGGACAAAGCAGCGGGGGAAGTCGCCTCGGCTTTATCCCGGGTCGCTCGTGTGGTGTTTCAAGAAACCCGGCCGGGAGCTGAGAGACGATGTAGAGAATTGGCTTGCGTGGAAGCGAGTTGCACAGGAGCTGGCGAACGGAACCCTTGGGAGCGACTTTGATAAGTCTGATCGCTCGGAGGTGCAAGCGAGAGTGAAGATTGCCGAGGATACCGCCCGGGAGGAGGTCTGGGGCGGGTATCGGTACGTGGTGCTCTCCGATCCCGCCGAGAAGGACGGCCTCAAGGTGATCGATTTGGGAGCCGGGCACGCCAGCGCGTCGGAAACGCTTTGCGGGCGGGTTATCGCGGCACTCAAGTCACAGGCACTCCTCAATGAATCGGTGGGCGCGGGCTACCTTGATCGGCACTGGCCTCCGGCGCTGAAGAAAACCGGAGGGTGGCCGCTCGCGAGCCTTCGGCAAAGCTTTCTGAACGGTGCCCTCACCCGCCTAGTGGACCCGGATCTGGTGCTAAGGGCCAAAGTTGTGGAATTCGTCGGCCGGGCAGAGTTCGGCTTGGCTTCCGGGCAGAAGAAGGACGGTTCGTTCGAGCGGATCTGGTTCGAGGAAATGCTGCCCGTGGATGAGGTCAATTTCGACGAAGGCGTTTTTCTCCTGACGAGAGCCAAGGCCAAGGAACTCAAGGGAGGCGGCATTGTAGTTACGTCAACGCCCACGGGTCCGACCGCCCTGACGACGCCACCACCAACGGTGGGCCCAACGCCTCATCCCCCGGTGGAGCCAGTAGCGGGCACCCGGACCATCCGGCTGGTCGGCGACATCCCTCCCGAACTCTGGAACCGACTGGGCACGAAGATTCTCCCGAAACTCCGCTCAGGCGACAACCTCAAGGTGGGCGTCGAATTCACCGTGACCGTCAAGTCCGGCGTTGCCCCTTCCCTGGAATCGGACCTCCGCCAAATCCTTGCCGACCTCGGCCTCACCAACCGCATTCGCATCGAGTAGTTGGTGCGGGCTTCCCCCGGGGAGCAGCCCAACACCTGCACTGTTCAGTTGGCCCCTACCTGAAGGCGTTCGGGGGCGACAGCCCCTACTTTTCCCTTCTGAGCTGCTCGATTTCTTTTTCGAGAGATTCTTTGAGCCAAGCCGCATCTTGAATCTGCTTCGCGAGTTCCATGACTTCATCCACCTTCCGTTTCTCGTCAGCCAGCATCTGCCGGTACACATCTCGCTGGTTCTGGAGGATCCTAATTTCTTGCTTGATCGATTCGATCTTCGCATGGAAGTCAACAATGGCATTGATCATCTCATCGAGTTCTCCAGAGCGTAAGGCTTTCTGGATTTCGAGATGCGCCAACTGAGCCTGCAACTTTTTCCGGTCCTCCTTGTACCAGAACGGGAACGCCAGAACGTTCGCGGTGCTTTCGCTGAGGGCATTCGCCACTTCCCGGGCCCCGAGAAGTAGATCGGCCACCTCGGAGGGCGCCAATCCCTCCTGTCGGAGAATCTCCAAGGCATTCAGTGCGTCGGAAACTCCGGTCATTCTACACCAGTCCAGCACCACCTTCTCCGCCTCGGCCGGGGTCATTCCAATCTCCTTCACCAAGGCTTTCGGGTTGTATTCCTTATCGAGCGAAATGAAAGCGCGAGACATTCGATCCCTCTCCGACTGGTTCGGGGTCGCGGGAACAGGAGAGGTCGGCTTTGCCAGCGTGGTTGCCGACGGCGGGTGGACGGCAGCAGGCTTCGTGGAGCCGTTGGTTGGAATGGGAGCGGTAGGCTGTTTGGACTGGATGCCTGGCGGATTGTTGAGGGTGGACCCATTGGAGCCCTCCGCGACAGGTTCTGCTTCCCGTCGCAGCAGACGCGCAACGCTATTGCGGTGGAGATCAACAGCCGCCGCGATAGCCTTGTAGCTCCAGCCTTGTTCGGCCATCTCCAACACCTTGGCGCGTGTGGGGGGATCAATCGTCTTCGACATGCTACAACGCGGCCTTCAGTGCGAGGTCACCGTATCTAATCCTGCACCCGTCATGCAACCCACGCGAATCCGTGGAAGCACCACAGGCTCAATCGGGCAGCGGAATTGCACCATCCGCGTGCTGAACATGCCACTTTCCGCGCACGGATACGTCGGCAAAATGCCCTGGATCGGTCGCATTAGTTCTGCCCATCTCACGAATGCGATCTTCCAGGGTACCCCGCGGGCACCCCAATGGTCGCATGTGCACCTTTCCACTGTCCGAATGAGTGCCGGAATTGTGCCCACGGACTACCACGGACAGGAACGAGTCTGCACAGAGTTACCCCATACCGAAGATGGGATGGAACGGGGAGCCGGGCCCGCCAGTGGCATCCGCACGATGCCCGGGCGCTGAAGCCCGACTCCCCGAGGGTTATTTCGCGGGAGGAATAGAAGGAGGGCAGACTCAGCGGCGTGCCCCCTCTGCTTCCTCTTCTTCCGGGGCATTCTCGACCAACAGGAGAAAGCGTGACGCTCGATCACCTACCTGTTCGAGTTCGGCGACCAACGGCGCGCCCAGATCGGCCTCCACTTCATCGGCATACTTGAGAACCGCCTCAACGGCTGCCCGCGCTCTCGAGGCGGACTGTCGCGCCGACGCATACCTGTGGGTGTGCAAGTGCCCAAGAGCTTCAGCCAGATGTTTCTCCGCCTCGGTAACGCTGGCGGCTCCGAACTCGTTGACCGCCGTCCGCAGGTCCGAGAGATTTGCTTTTCTCGTGGCCATCAAGGCCTCCTTTCTTTCTAGATGATGAAGACGCGGGAGTGTCCCGAGCCGTTCGCCCGTAAATCCCGCTTTGTTTCCCATTTCAATGAATCTCCGGCGAAAGAAACGCCTTCTTGAAGGCCGTTACCTTCGCAGGGTCTTGCCTGACGAATTCCACATCGTCCGTGTCCAAGTAGTACACCGCCTCTCCATCTTCCCGGATGATCCCAGCTTGCAGGGCCTCGCCTCGATTCCGGGCAATCCAAACGTGCTCATCGAAAATCCCAGACCATATGCGGTGGGCCAGTGGCCGAGCCTGAGCATCCAATTTCCGTTCACAGACGGGGGACCTGGCCGCGTTATGGTGAAGCTGGCACATCCTTGGATCGCTTTTTTCGCTTGTTTCGCATCTCTCGATGGGACCAGTCGGGTGGGCAGGTAGTAGGCCAATCCCTCTCACCTTCCGAGCGATGTCCAAGTACCCCATTTCCGGATCTACCGCCCCTGCGAAAAATGCGAAATATGCGAAAGAAGGCTCCCCGTCACCGTGCGAACCACCTTTCAGCCGTCCTGCCTGCCGTTACGGAGCTTGTCCGCGAGACCAAGCTATGCGAGAGCAGCAGTGCCAGTGCTGCGTCGATTTGGCCTTCAGAGCGGTGTCGCCCGAACAGGGCGTGGATTTCCGTTCGGGTCATCCCTTCCTGAATGGTCCGGAGAGAGCGATAGATGGTGTCTGCGTCCGGATCACCCAGCGAATCTCCGAAAATGAATCGGGCGGAAGCCTCGGCGTAGTCCCAGACAGCCAACGCCGCCTCCAAGTGGGGGCGGCGAATGATCCCTGATCCGTCCAGAACCGCGTACAGACATGGCAGCCGCAGCACATGCGCCTCGGCCCGGGCGCAGATTGCGCCGAATAGGCCCGGCCGGTCGGCGGAAAGAGTGGGATATACCTCCGCCCAAATTCGTCGTGATTCCTCATCCCTCCGGATCTCGTCGAACGTACGCGCAAGCTCCAGGGCCGACCCGAATCGGGTCGCGAGCGGCCGAAGGGTCTCCTCGTCGAGTGTTCCCCCATCCGGCAGCAGCTTGGAGCGCCGCACACAAAGCCACATGAACCGATTTGCGAACCCATTTGCAATTTCAGTCCGCGTCAACTCACGTCGAACTTCCTCGGTCGTGACGTGCCCGATAATCGAGACGTGTGCTCCCGTCGCCCTCAGCGGGCTGTTTTTGGTCAGCGTCCGCAAGACGTCGCCATCCCACGCCCTGCGCACTATGGGCGATAGGGTATTGCCCTCCCTCGCGATGACGCGGAGCAACGAGGCGAATTCAGGTTCAACGATGAGAATCCTCTTGTCGTTGACCCCTGGATCATCGACGACCAATTCGCCCTTCACGCATTTCTCCGTCGCGTCGCGTACGTGAAAGATCAGCCCCTCACCGCTCGACAGTCCACTCGCGATTCGGCCTGCCTCCCAACCTTCGTCAGCGTACTTCATCACCTGGCGCACTCGACCTAGAGACGTGCCCTTCCGTGCTTTTGAGGTCCTCCCCACTAGCACGGCAAATTCATTCAGTCCGTGGCGGGTACCCTCGACTACGAAGTGTGGTTTCGGCCCGAGCGCGTTGCCAAACCCCAAGAGAATCTGGAGGAGGAGAGCCACCGAATCGGCTTCGGTGTGTGGTTCGACGCTACGAACAAAGTCACCGGCAAGTCCGTGGAGTGCCGCGCTGTCGAGCGTCGGCCACGGATGATCTCTTTTCGCCGCAGGGGTCTTGATCCCGATCGGATCATCGAGGAGTTCTCCGATCCGAGCAGTCGCGCCGGATTTCGCGAGCAGATCGTCGGTGCGGCTGGTCACAGCACTCCTCGTTTCAGCCGATCTGCGAATTCGCGCACGCGAAGCTCCAACGGCAAGCGCTCGAAGGTGTCCAGTGCCACCCGCGCCCTTTCGTCGGCCTCTCGTGCGAGGGATAGGAGTTCTGCGTCGTGCGGGAATTTCCCCTCCGCGACCTCGCGGACTCCGCGATAGACCCGGTAGTCATCTCGGAGCTCCATCAGCCGGTGCGCCGCCCATGCACGAAACAGCGCTGCGTCGCGAGTCATGTCGATGCGCTCGTCATCCCACCGATTTGCGTCTGTGGCGATCGACGAACTTATCCAATTCGGCCGGCTCGATGTAGATTCGGGTCCCGATCATCACTGGCGTGATTTCGCCTGAGCGGACAAGGCGGTACATCGATGCGTACGAAATACCCATCACCTGCGCGGAATCCCGAAGGCGGAGCAGTCGAGGGGGCACGTCCATGTCCGTGGCCCCGTTTCCGGCTCCAGGGACTGGGTTCTCGTTGCGCGATTCGTCACGTGGTGACATGCTCTCGATCATCCCGCAATCCCGGATGGCGGGCGTAAACGTAGCGAAATGGAGACAACGAGGCGACATGACAAGAGAACGTGAGCAGTATCTGTTCCTCGGAGAAACGGGGCCGAGCTCCGCGATAACTATTTTCGATGTCCGGTGGAATCCTGGTCTACTCTCGAAGGCTCTGTGGATTTCCTCAGTATGGGGCGAACACGAACTTGTGCGGCCTTTCCTCCCTCTGCACCTTCCTCCCAAACGCGGCAGAACGGAAGAGTTCGAGAAACACTTCTGCATAGCGTCCGCGATCAGGCGGGAGGTCCGCCAGCTCAAGGACTTCCCGCTGGGTGTGCCAATCGCCGAATTCGAGCGATTCCAACAACGACTCTACAAAGCCGGTGATCTGAAATTGCGGCTGCTCCATTCGACCGAAGAGGTACTGGACAAGATGTCAGCAGGACAACTGTACGGCCAGAAATATGAAAAGGAGTCGCTGCGACAGATTTACATGGAGTACGAGCCGTATGCTAGGCCACGACGATACCTGCTCCTTGGGAACGACGGGAAGAATTGTCTGGTCGATCCTTGGGGGACCGTCATGCCTCTCGATTACGGTTTGCCCGATCAATCTGCACTCAGAGATAGACACGACATTATTGGCGTGATTCCACTCAAGAGGAGGTCTGATGGGCTGATCATCTCCACTCCCGATCCAGATCCAACCGAGTCTGTGGTGCTCAGCGCGCTGAAAAAGGTAAAAGACATTGCTCCAAGGCTTCTAAATCTTCCTCCCGAAGACATTCCGCCTGAGAAACTACCGGAGGCTGCCCGCGTAATGATCGAGGAATCCGACAAAATATCGAAATCAGAAAGGTCAGGATGGAAGGGTGATCGCAATGCTGCTTACATCATCATCTGGATCCCGCCAATCAGAGAAGATAGCCCACAGTCCGCCTGAAGAACCCGGGACACTTTTTGGGACACTTTTGCATGGAATGATGGCGAAATGGCCCCGAAAGGGGTGAAACGTTCCGGAACGTTCAGTTCAAGATTTCATCGAAGCTGCGCAGCGTTACGCAACATTCGTGAACGTACTGAAAAGGGTTACTGCGTGTTGGGAAGCAGATGCTCTGCCCCTGAGCTACACCCGCCTTACTGTGATTTCAAGGAGTTAGCCTACCGCCGTTTTCGGGGCTTCGTCAACTCCAAATTTACTCCAAATTTCGGACCCTAATAAGTTAGATTGAAGCGTGAGCATCACTCAACCGACTGGCTGAGATAGGACCTTATCTGCGGGATGAGTTGGTATGGTAACGTTCAACTTCGCTCCAATAGGTACCAGCTCATTTGCGTAGAGCCCTCTGGGCTCCTCCGACCCAACCCTCTTGTTCGTGTACCTCGCGTCCCACGCCTTGTCTTCCAAAGCGCGATAGTTGTCATATATCTCTCTGGCCACGGGATGAGCACAAATCTTCATTTGGCGATCTTGGTGGCTACTCGAATGCTGCCTGGGAGCAAAGAATCCCTCCACAGAATGCACCGCTGCATAGAAAATGCTTACTACTGCTTGATCGGGATAGGTGCGCCAGAGCCCAGACTCCACCCCGGAAAGATAGAAGGCTAGCAATCTGTCCTTCTTTGCGTAATGTGCCTTTCTTTCCAACCGAGGAGGCAGGCGTCTAAAGGGTTGAATACACGAAATTGTCAGGTAGATATTCCAGAATCCCAGACCCGTCCGACAGAACCTTGAAGTCAAATCTCAATTGGGGAAATCTCTCGAATAGGTTCCGTTCTTGCTGATATATTTTCGAGGCAACGGTTCGGTCATCACATTCAACAACCGACCAGAGAACAATCGAAGATTCAGTAGGCCCAATTCCCCAGATTAAGCCTCTAGCACCTTGAATCTCTCTCAGCTTGCTCTGGAATTCTTGAAGCGCCAGCATCGTCTCATGGGCTTTCGCTAAGCTGGACAGAAAGTCCCGTCCTAACTTGAGCACCTTCGAGTTGGCCAATGAGGGAGCCGACAAGTCGGGTGGGTCGTGATCAGGTACCACCACAAAATCATGTGGAGGATGGTCCATAACTTCTACTACCTTAGACATGTTTTCTTTCCTCGACCATCAGGAATTGCCGAGCCATCGCGGACATTTCCCCCAGCAATACGGGGAAATTCTTCGAGTCCAGATCCTCCTTCGGAACTGTTCGAACCCTTGCAGTTCCCCATTCCTTTCCATATTCGCAATAGATCTTGAAGACATCCTTCCCCTTCTGGGAGAATCTCATGTCCATCGACACGGTTCTGATATCAGTTGACAAGTCCTTCCGCGGCGTACTCCTTAGTATTGTATGTCTTGGTTCAAATCTTGTCCAAGGAAATCGAAATCCGGCTCCAATTACGTGAACGCGGCTCTTGGTCAATCCTGAGAGGATACGCCCGAAAGCCATTCCGTCATGTTCAGAACTCGGAGGATGTTTTCGCCGAATCGCCCTGCCGGTGAATGGAAATTCGATGTCGATATCCAAGTGTGAATTGTAGCCACCGTGGTCATCTGGAAAATACGTCAATCGCAAGCGAGCGCCTTTACTTCGAATTCGGATACTCAGCAACTTGTCTGGCGCATGAAGCTTCTTGACTCTGGCATGGAAACAGACGTGCACCTCAGAACAATCTCGGTCGAATCCGCTTAGGATTGAAAGATACGGGAATGCCTCTCCTACCAGTTGACCAGTCAACACTTGATCTTGAAGACTCATGCCCATGGACTAAGATCCTATCCAATCATCAAACTGCGTTCATGTCGAACCTGGGCAGACTGGGCACGACTGGACCGCATTAGGGGCGCCTGGGCTACCATGGTCCCGACCTTCGGCACGCAAATTCTGTCTCCTGAGTAAACGTCCAAGCGCTTAACCGCCTCGGCCTTGTGTTCGTCCCCGATGTGCGCGTAAACTTCCACCATCTCCAAGCTACTCCATCCGCCAAGCTCCATCAAGGTCTTGATCGGCACCCCGGCCATGACAAGGCGACTCGCCCACGTATGCCTGAGGGAATGCCACACCACGCCGTCAAGGGTCACTTTCTCAAGGTCGATCCTTTCGGCCCCCTCCCCTTCCCCGATCCTGTAGAACTTCGCGCCCTTGTTCCGGGCCTCCGCAACCTTCGCGGCCAGGTCCCGGACCGCAAGCGTAAACCTGTGTGACATGAAGCTACCGCAATGCCGGAATATCCGGTCATCATCCAGGAAGTGAACCTTCAAGGCATCGCTCAATAGCGCGTGTACCGTGTCGTTCATGGGAACCGCGCGGGGCTTGCCGCTCTTGGTGTGTTCGACGTAGATGATCCGCTTTTCAAGGTCCACGTCCTGCCGCGTGAGTCGCGCCGTCTCCCCCAGCCTCAATCCGGTGTGAAGGCTGAACGTGATGACGGGCCGGAGCCAGCCCTCGGCATGGTGGAGGATCAAGGCTTCCTCTTCCGGCGAGAGGAATTTCAAGCGGCCTTTCTTCTCCAGCTTCAAGAGTTTCACCGCCGGGAACGGGGTTGAATCCAGCCTGCCGTGAGACTTGGCCTTGTTCAGCACCCGCCGCAGCATGGCGAGCCAGTGATTCACGCTCGGCCTTCCGTACCCTTCATCAACTTTGATCTGCTTGAATGCCTCCACGTCCGCCGGTGCTATCTCGCGGATGTCCTTCTCCCCGAAATGCTTTCGGAGTTCCTTCAAGCAGAACACGTCCCGCGTGTATGCCTTCAAGTGAATGCGCGAGTAGTTGAGCCACTCATCGGCCAGCATGTTGAACGTGGTCACAGGCTCCGGGACAATCGCGGCCAGCCTCTCCCACGGCCTTTCACCCGCCTGGACCTTCCCTTTCAGGTCGTCCAGAATCCCGATCGCCGTCTCAATCGTTCCGGCCTCATGCCGCTCAAGAATCCTCTCATGGTACTTCCTTCCAAGGTCCGGGTAGCGAACGAGAAACCGGCCGTCCGGTAACTGCCTCACGCCCTTGTACCGTTTGATCTTCGGCATCTTACCTGCCCCCTTTCTTCTTCGGGATTGCCTGTCCGCACGTCGGGCACCTGTCGGGCACGGCCTCTTTGCGGATCAGCCGGTTGACCATTTCGTTGAAATTCTCACCCCGTGCTTTCAGGAGCGCGTCTATACGTCCTTCAAGTTCCGAATGCAAGCGCACGGAACGAAGGAACGATTTGTCATGTTGTCTCTTGCTCATTGTGTTACATAGTCACACATTCTAGAGTTCTTGTCAAGCCCTTCTCCGGGAACGTCGATTCCGGTTCCGTATTTCGGCCCGAAGTGCTTTCACCGCCGCACCGAATGCGTCCACCGCCCTGCCATACCGGGACATCTTCCGCTGCCATCGGGCCACGTACAGAGGATTGGTCATCCGCCTCAATCGGCTCGTCATCCAACGTTCCCAAGTCCATCCAGCGGGGGGGCACCGTCCATGTGGGGAAGGGTGATCGTCGCGCCCGTGAACACTTTTCCTTGCCGCTCGGAACTCGGCCCCCACCTGCCGGTGCATCCGCCTGCTATCGTAGGTAAGCCGTCCGCACAGACGGCACCGCCAGCGCCCGGTGAAAAAGAGGGTCTGACAACGCCGACTACACTCCGGGCATCGGAACCAAGGGCGCACACCCCCGAAATGGCAGGTCGTCCGTTCAAGGGGAATCGCGGTACCGTTCAACTCAAACTTGCTTTCCGATGCGGCGTAACTCAACGTCGCCAAGGGTTGCCCGTCCAGCGTCCATGAGAGCGTACCCGTGACAAAACCGACCCCCCCGGCCCCGGCGGGCGCAAGAAACCTTTTGCGATGAAGCCAGAGAACGTCTACCGCCTGAGCAGCTTCAACCGTCCCCGCGTGGCGAGCCGGGGGACCGCTCCCGCTACCGCCCAAAGGCCGCCTCTCTCGTGTGCATATCCCCTTTTTTCCCCAGGCCGTGGAAGGTTGGCGACGTTCGCAGCTTTCCGTAATCGTAAGGGGTTGCACCTGGATGTTTCAATCCCTCCGCAACACCGATAGCGGTCCCGCCACCGACGCACCCCCCCTCTAGCCCTGGTAGGCACGGGAATGAGTGGAGCGATAACCGTTTTCCCGGCGAAGGGATGCGATCCGTCTGCCCGTTGACGCGCGAGTGAGTGGGGACTAGAATGAGTGAGTCGCCATGAAGAACGGGAAGGGTAAAACGCGGAGAAAGAGAATTCCCCGGTACGGTAAGACCTACGCTGAATCCCTCGCCATCAAGCGGATGCTGGACAAGCTGCCGGAGGTTCACTACCGCTCTTGGAAAGAAGCGTTCACGCCGGAGGAATACAAGCTCTGGCGCAAGACCGCCCGGTAGGTTCCCCCCTCTCATCACGTGCCCACCGCCCGATTTGAAGTCGTCATCCCGTCTGCAATTCTTGAAGTGGTGGACGCCTGGGAGAAGAACGCGAAAGCCCGGTTCATCAAGGCGTGTCGGCTTGCCTCCGTCGATCTGTCCCATCCCTCTCTACACGCCAAGAAGGTCACTCTCCACAGTGGTGAACCGGCCGTCCGATGCAGGATAGATGATCTGCACCGAATCCATTTCAACCCACCCACCGGAGGGCAATTGAGAATCAGAGAAGTCGGTGGCCACCGCTTGGAGGGGATCGGGTAGCTCATTTCAGTGTATCGACCACCCCGAAGTGTATCGAGTGGTGTATCGAAACCCCTTCCCCCCTCTTTCCGATACACTCGATACACCAAAGCATGAAATCGACGTAGTTAGAAGCACTTAGGTGGTGTATCGGTTGGTGTATCGGACCCCGCCAGTGTATCGAGTGTATCGGTTTTGGGGGGTAGAGGGTACCGGGCGAGAACGTCCGCAAGTTGATCCATTGTCACCCGGAAACGCTTTCCTTGTTTCGTTCGTCCCTTGCCCTTGAATCCCAGCCGCGTCAGCTCAGCCCCGAACGCACCCGATTCCGCCCTGAAGTTCCGTTCCCCCGGCTTAGTACCAAAGTAGGCCGCCAGTTGGCCGGGATAGATCACGCTTTCGGCATCGGTCGCAAGATCACGGAGAGCAACAAGGGTGTTTTCAGTTCGCTCGCTCATGCAGTTCCCCTCCCCGTGCGTCTCCCTCGCCTTTTCTTCAAGAGTCTCCCGGGTTTTGAACTCCGGCGCGTCCGCTTGGACGCAATCCGCTATTGCAAAGAGGGGCCGCCAGAGTTCACGGGCACGGCCCACAAGGAAGGCCGGGGCGGTGTCCGCGTCATTGGCTTTCGTCACGTCCCGGAACCGGCTCAGGGCCAGGATGTAAAGCAGGTCCCGCGCCTCGGCCAAGTCGCCGATGATGTCCCGAACACCTCGGTTCAGCCGGTCCCGATCCTTCCCCCGCTGCATGAGGATTTCGACCGTGCGAGAACTGGTAACATCCCCGATTCCACGGATTCCCGCGAACGCCTTGGGCGAGTATGCGTTGAACCACGCCACATGGTCCTTCCCTTCGCCGACCATCCGCAATGCCCACGCTTCCTGCCGGTATCCGCTATTGACCAGAGGCATGATTTCGGACTTTTCATCCTTGCCCCAATTTTCCAGGTCATCGAAAAGAATCGTTGCCCCCGTCGCATGGACCAGGCGGTACAGGACCGCCGCGCTCACGCTCTCGCTCTTGATCGCGTTGAAGGCGACTGCCGCAAGGAATTCTTCCAGCTTGCTCTTGCCCGTCGCCATTCCGCCCAGGATGTTGAGGTACGGGAACCCCGGAAACAGGCGGTAGAAGTACGTCCCGATGACCCACGCTGCGATCAGGACGTGCATGGATTCGGGGGCGTCGAAGAGATACCGGGACATCGTGACGATCCGGCCCGTGATTTTCTTGAAGTCGCCCTTCACCCCGCTCTTGAAGGCGTGGATAGACTCCGTGCGCCAGCGGTTGAGAAAACCGTGTCCCTCGATCTTGGGAAGGACGCTCGCGGTGTAGCTGTGGGCGGCCAGGTCCGCGTGGGGGATCACTTCACCGTGTGAGGTGACCAGGTGCCACACGGGGGGCTTCCCGGCGGGGCCGGGTAGCGCGACCGAAAGACACGCGAAGTCGTTTTCAAAGTGCAGGGCGGGATGGATGATCTTCGCCCGGATCATCTCCGCGGCCCCGTTCGGGCGCATGAGGCGTTCAACCTTCTCCGTCGCCCCGCTCTCGCGGAGGAGGGTTTCAAGATGTTCGCTCACAATGACCCTCGCTCCAGGGCGGTGTTGAACGCCGCTACCTTCGCCCGGAGCGGCAGCTCGCGCCAGGCGCGGAGATCATTATCCGCTTTCTCGGAGAAGTTCTGTGCAAGCGAGAGTGACAGCGTATCATCTCTCATGCGCGTCTCGGCGTGTTTGAGGGCTTCGCGCATTGCGTTGCGTTCATCGAGAAGATCCCGCTCGCGGTCGCGGCACCACTCAGCGAACAGCGGAGCGACTTCCGGCATCGCCCGCTCCCTCGCTTGTTTTCTGATTGCGCTTCACCGGGGGGCCGATTTTCAATTCGCCGGACACGATGCGGGCGAGGTCGCTTTCTCGAAATCTGACGGCGCGGCTCCCGATTCGGACCGGCTCAATTGGAAACCGCCCGGCGGAAACAAGATTTCGCACGGTGCCGCCGGATAGTCCGATCATCTCGCCGGACTGGGGGTAAGTGCGTAGTCGATCCGTCACTCGAACACCTCCTGTGTTTCTGGTAATTTCACCGAAAGGATTGTCATTCATGCGCCCATTTTCGCGCACACCCCCATTTCTGAAAAGCAGCGTGGAAAAATGTGGGAGGAGATAAGGTCAAATCCCCCCTGATTCCAACCGTCCGCGGCTATCGGATTTTGGCGGTGTCTGGATTCAGGAGACGTTGGACAATAGCCCGGCGATGAATTCTATTCGGCGAAAGCGAGGTCAGTTCCACCGGGCTAACGACGCGGCCTTTGTGAACAACTCCCGACTTTCGCCACTCCCGGAGGACCTGCAACCGGAAGCTTCTCATCTGCGGATTTCGCTTTCCGTATGAAGCTTTGACTACATCGCGCACCCGGTCCGCCTTGATTCCCAACTCTTGTGAGGTCTCGATCACCGCGAATTCGGACGGCGTGCGAGCTAGTGACAGGTAGTTGGCTATCACCACCGGATCAATGGGCGGGAGATCGTTCAGCTTGAGGTTCTGATTGTGGTTTAGAAGCCACTCCTTGAGCCATTCACGTCGATCGGTTCGTCTCACGTCGCGCAGGCTCCCGTTAAAAAGATGCCAGATCCCACAGTAGGAGGAGACGTACTTGAGGATGATACTTTCCGGCGAAGCAGTTTTCCGCTCCGCCTCAAATTGCCTCAAGACATCAGGATGCTTCGTGGCCAGGAACCGGCGCAGGTCCCTACAGTAGTTGCGAGGTTTTCTCAGCCCCCCGCGAGGGGCGCTGCGCACTCGTTTGGCTGGGCGATTCATGCGGAATAACAGAAAGTCCTTCGATGTTCCCCGAGCCTACCAATGAATCTCGTCCCATTCAATTCTCCCCATCTCCCACCGCTACCGGGTCGCGGTGAAGGTATAGCTGAACGTGCAATACCTCACGATGGCTCCAGATTGGGAGTATGAAGCGATCACCGATTGGGTGCCGACAAGCCCAGTACCGTCGAACTTCCCAGAGTAGGAAAAATCTACTGTGACCGTATCTTGGGAACATGAGGAGACGGAACGTTTGGAGAGGGAGAATATACCTGTGGAGGAAATCACGCCCGATAGTTCTGTGTCTGAGAGTTTTTGGCAGCCAGGGAGTATCCCGGACAATCCACGATCCGCAATGGCTTGGCCGTTTCGTTCCAAGATGATTACCTCCGAATTCGTTTTGCCCTTCTCCTCCGGAGAACATGAATTGCCCGTCATCAGATTCGCAAAAAGCCAAGTTCCCTCAATGGCCATCAAATCGACCTGAGCGGGAGTCGGCGGCGGTTGGGGTGTCGGGGGAGTTGGAGGCTGCGTCGTCGGAGGCGGCTCGACCGTCTGCGTTACGGTCGGTGGTGGTTCCGCTGGCGGTGGCTGTGATTCGGTTGAAGTTGGGGGAGGCTGCGGTGTAACCGTTGTCGTCGTCGGCGGAGTCTGCGTCTGTGGAGCGACGGTCGCGGCCTGCTCTGGTTTCGCACAGAGGCCCGCCTTGAACTCAGTCCCAACCGGGCAGCAACTCAGGCCATCGTTGACGGGGTACTCTCCCTCCTTGCAGGTCGGATCTCCCTCCTTGCCGCAACCCGCGAGCAGGAGGAGCAGGGCGGCCCCGATGAACTTCACAGATCGTTTCATGATTCCCCCTTTCGATTCGCCCCCACCTTCACATGGCGATTGTAATACAACAATGCCGCTATTAATAGCGTGTTCCTTCGGCGGAAGCAAGGCTACACATACGAGGTGCTTCAGTCGTCAGCCAAGGAACGTCAAGCGGGCAAGAGACTCGGAGGAAAAGTCCGCTCTTTGAGGAGAAGAAGAGGGATCACCCAGGAGAAGCTTGCCGAATTGGTCCAGATCGATGCCCGGCACATCCAGAGGATCGAGGCAGGCGACGGCAACCCAAGTCTTTTTCTGATCGTGCGTCTGGCCGGCGCTCTGGCGGTGCCACCCTCCAGCCTGCTTTGAGGCCATGGCATCCGGGCAACCCTTCAAATCCGCTCCCGACCAGAATTCTCCCTCCCTTCGGAACGTCTGATCGGAATTCAGGCAAAGTTCTCGCGCGACCCCCTGGACGGAATCAAGCCGGGGGGCGTGTCGGTTTTCCGACTCGGATGCTTCCACCGATGCCCCGCCGCGCGCGGCTGTCACCGCCCAACGCCGCAGATGCCAGGGTACATCATCCGACAATCCTCCAGCGTCGCGTGCCGGACGGGGGCGAGCCACAAGCCCAGCCCAAACGCCAGCAGGACGGCCACCCAAATACCCCACTTGCGTACCCGCCCCGACAAAGGCAATTTGCCCACACCCGAAAGCGCACGGAGATCATCGTGCAGGTAGGCAGATTGGACGAAGTCTAGAGTAACAAGCTGGAAGAGGTTGAAGGCTATCGATTCTTCGAACCGGCTCCCTGTTTCAGAAATCCCCGCTCGAAATTGTTTGACCACCCCATCGAGGACGGAGGCAGTGTCAAGCCGCCAGAAGCGCCAGTCATAGGCATGGCCCCGGGTGCTGGCCAGGACACGGGACGCGACCTCGGCCTCTTCGCGATTAAATGCCGCGACGTGACCGTAGATGGCGGCCCGGATCTGGGGAAGCTTCTGTTTTGCCATGTGAGCAGTTACCAACTCACGATATTCCGTGCCCGCGAATTGGGCGGAAAGTTGTCCAACCGATACGTCGCGGATTGCCATCCTGGACCGGATGTGATCTTCAGGGGAGACGGACTCACGGGAGGGTATGTGCTCTGCCCAAGGAGTTGAATCGATCATCGCGACACAATGCGGCCGCTCTGGGCGGCCCGACGAGGGCCTTCTATTGCGTTGAAGCCGTCATGAATCATCGGTCCCATGCTGTTCCCCCTTTCAGCCCGGCGGGTTGGGAGACTCTCGCCGGGATTTTCCCATCATGACATTACCGGTAGGCGTCCTTGCGGTGGCGGATGTGGGTTACGTCTACGACTTTCGATCCGTCGTCAATCCCGTAGATGACCCGGTAGGTCCCGACGCGAATGCGCCACAGGTTGAGGCGCCCTTTCAGTTTTACCACTCCAAGCGGGCGGGGGTTGACTGATAACTTGTCGATGGCCGCCTCTGCTCGATTCTGTGCTGACAGCGGAAGTTTCAAAAGCTCGCGCTCGGCGGACGACGCAAGGGTGACGCGGTACTCAGCCACGCCGGGGTCGGCGCGAGGAAAGACGTTTCTTCACGTCCTCCCATTTCACCCGCGGTTCGTTCCGGCGGCTCCGCGCCACCAGCGAGTCGTAAACGTCCTCCCAAATCCTACCATGGCGGGCAAGATCCAATACGACGGCCTTCTTTCTGCCGTCCGAGTCGGAAATGAACTGAACGCCTTTGATGCTCACAAGATCAAGAATATCACGCCATCCTGTTCGGTTCAACGCGGGAAAAATGGCTGAAGTTTCCGTGCAACCCCCTGGACGGAATCAAGCCGGGAGGCGTGTCGGTTTTCCGACTCGGATGCTTCCACCGATGCCCCGCCGTTCGCACCGGTCGGCACGTGGGTGCATCCCACCGCCTCGGTCGATTCGCACTTCATCCGCGCGGAAGAAATCGCGCCACGGGCTTGCAATCGCATTTTCCGTATGGCGCGAAAATCCCGGCCGGAAATTCCGACTCCAAATTTACTCCAAAGTTTGTACCGTAATCCCACGTAACGGCTTGTCATCGGACTTCACACCGATTGGGAAAACGTCGATTCTTCAAGGGGGAATGACAACCTGTGAGCAGTGATTATGTGTTAGGTTGAAATTGGGAAGCAGATGCTCTGCCCCTGAGCTACACCCGCCTTACTCGGTCAAGCTTCCGCGATGCGGTGCCACTCGTCAAGGGCGTAGGGTGTCGCCCACCTGGCTCAGGGACAACGGAATGAACTCCATTCGGTCCTGGCGCTGCCCCTGAGCAACACCCGCGCAAGATCGCTTTCAGCACTCGGCGTTCAGCCGCCAGCTCTCGGAATGTATGCTTTCGCGAATCGATCGTCAAGGCGGGCGCTGGCCGGGCAGAAGCAGGTTCTCGCCGTCGGAACGGATGACGACGTCTCCATCCGAGGCTGTCACGTAGAGCGGCAGATCGGTCCTCAATGAAGTCCAGAGGTTCCGACGCGAATCGAAAACACGGAAGTCGGATGCTGGTCGGAGCAGAGCGTGCGGCATTGCCGACATGAGGGCGGCCACAGTCGCCAAGCGGGGATGCCGGTAATTTCGATTGGTAAATTGACCCGGCGGACCGGCGCTTACGACAACTACCTTGGGGGAGACCGCAGCGAGAAATCCCCGCGAACTCGATGTTTCAGATCCGTGATGCGCCACTTTCAGAACATCCGCGTCGAGGAGCCCCCTGGCAGCCGGGTCGCCCAAGTATCGCTCTTCCGCCTCGCGCTCAGAGTCCCCTGTGAAGAGGTAGGAGGTCTTGCCGTAATCCATACGAACGACCACCGAGCAGTTGTTCGGATCGTCGGCGCAGTCGCCCCATCTCCGTCGTGGACCAAGGATCTTTAGGGAGACGCGACTGCCCGGACAGGGTTCAAGCGGCTCGATGGCGGAGTCAGGATTCAGCCGTCTCGTTCCGTCCGCCGCTACTTCCGAGTTTACTGCCACTTCCAAACTTCGAAACGTGCGCGATGCCTTCCGTGGGGGCTGCCCATTGTCGAGATAGGCGCGAATTTCGAACTGACCGAAAAGCCACGCGAGATTGCCGATGTGATCGGAATGCGGGTGGGTCGCGATGACGAGTGGAATGGTTTTGGATGCGTGGAAATAGTTTCCGATTCCTGCTTGAAACCGTTGGCGGGCATCCGGAACCCGGCCGGGCACGTCCCCAGAATCTATGACAATCCCCGGCGAGCCGTTAGGACAATTCACCAGGATCGCATCGCCCTGCCCCACGTCAAGAAAGACGACCTGGACTGTGCCCTCAATTGCAGATGACGGGTCGACACGCGCCGGCTCTGATCCACCCACGGATCTGCACAAAAGGGTGAAGGAGACTAGGATACCGACGATTCGGGAGCCCACGCCATTCACCTCGCACACGATAGGCTACCCGTTTCCGATCGATTAGGCTCCGTACACGGCGTTCACGCGGGCGGAAGCGTCCTGCGGAACTCCTCGCCCGTCATCTGCTGGACCAGCTCACCACGGCTGAGCACCCAGACCTGGTCGCACTCGGCGATGGTGGACAGCCGGTGGGCAATGACCAGTAGCGTGCGGTCGCGGAAGGCGTCGGCGAGGATCTGCCGGATCTTGTGCTCCGCCTCGGGATCCACGTAGGAGGTCGCTTCATCGAAAATGACCAGTTTCGCGTTGTAGGCCAACGCCCTCACCAGGGAGAAGACTTGGCGTTCGCCCATGGAGAGATTGACGCCACCGCCGCGAATATTCCGTTGCAACTTGTCCAGAAGGGATTCGAGGCCGTAGCGCTCGAGCCAGCGGGCGACATCTCCTGCCCCGTTCCGATGTTCGTTCAAGAACCGCTCCATCGATCCGGAGAACAGAAAAGGCTCTTGCGAAACGAGGCCGATCCTCCGCCGCACGTCTTCGCGCGACATCCGGCGGAGGTCCACCCCATCCAGGAGAATCCGACCTTCCGACGGCTCATAGAACCGTACCATCAGGTGCGCGACGGTGGTTTTGCCGGATCCGGTCACGCCCACGAGGGCATTCCGCTTTCCCGGTACCAGCGAAAGGTTGATGTCCTTGAGAACGGGTGAGCCCGGGATGTAGTGAAAGCTGACGTGGTCGAAATCCACTCGGGCCGGCCCCCTTGGGGTCAAGTCTTGAATTGATACAGGTTCGAATTCCGCAACCTGTGTCAATTCAAGACTTGACCCCACCTCGGGGGGTTCATTGAACACGGTCCACACGCGCTCCCCGGAGCTCATCGCGGCCTGGAAGATGTTGAACTTGTCGATCATGTCCCGAATGGGCGTGTGGAGGTTCTGGCTGTACGAGAGGAACGCCACCAGCACGCCCATGGTAATTTCCTGGTTCTCCAGATACATGTGCCCGCCTTGAAAGAGGATCAGGCCGACCCCGATGGAAGTCAGCACGGTGATGATGGGATGGAACATGCCGTAGGTCCGCGTCGAGTGCATCAGCTCTTGGAAGTAGTCTTCCACGATCGCGGCGAACCGGGATGAGGTTTTCTCCTCCGCGTTGTACAGCTTGATGGTCGACATGGCCGTGGGGTTCAGCCGCTCTCCCAGGAATCCATTGATCAGCGCGAGCTTGCGACGGATTTCACGGTAGATCCCTTTCATTCTGCGGGCGAAGTACATCGAAGCCCAGACCATGGGGGGAAACGTGAGGAGAAACAGGAGCGTGAGTTTCAGGTTCATGGCCGCCATAAACCCGACCGAACCGGCGATGACGCACACATCCCCGACGATGACGACCAGCCCGGATGAAAAGAGGTCGCCGAGGGCGCTCACATCGTTCGTGAGTCGAGTCACGACGCGGCCGGTGGGGTGCCGGTCGAAATAGGAGACGGGGAGTTTCTGGACGTGCCGGAAGAGATCCGTGCGCAAGTCGAGCATCACATTTTGTCCCATCGCCTGGAGGAGGTACCGGTAGGCCGATTGCGTGGCCACCCGCACGGCCTCAAAGCCGAGGACCAGGCCGCCCATGAGGTAGAGAACACGGCGATCGTTCCGGAGGATGCCCTCGTCGATGGCCCGGGCCACGAAGTACGGCACCGCGCTGCCCAGCAGCATCGAGAGGACGACAAAGAACGAGCCGCCCCAGAAGAGGAGCGGATATTTCCGGATGAACGGCAGGAGCCGGCGCGCGAGGGTTCCATAGTCCGTGGGCCCCTTGACCGCATCTTCCGCCGCGTAGGTGTCCATGCCTCAGTCTTCCTCCAGCATCATCGAGGCCAAGGCCTGCTGCCGACGGAAGAGGCGCGCATAGAGTCCGTCTCTCCGCATCAGATCATCGTGGGTGCCGTCTTCCACCACACGGCCGCCCTCCATGACCCAGATGCGGTCCATCCACGTAATCGAGCTGAGGCGATGGGTGATCAGGATCAAGAGGCCGTAGCGGTCAAGAGAACGGATCGACGCGGCAATCTTCGCCTCGGTCTCGTGATCGACCGCGGAGAACGGATCATCCAGAATCAGGACGGGCGACCGCTTTGCCAGTGCCCGGGCGATGGCCACGCGCTTCTTCTGCCCCCCGGAAAGGTTGATGCCTTTTTCCCCGAGGACGGCGTCGTAGCGTCCTCGGAAGCCTTCTATTTCTTCGCGGATGGAAGCCAGGTGCGCCAACTCTTCGATTCCCTGGTCCCGGCCGTTCCCACTCTCTGCTTCGAGCAGCACGTTTTCTCGTACGGTATCCGAGAAGAGATACGGTTCCTGCGGGACCACGGCGAACCGCTTTCGCAGGCCGGCCGGCGTGAGATCCAACACATCCCGGCCATCCACAAACACGGTGCCGCGGGGCGGATCATAGAGTCGGGTGACAAGCTGCACGAGTGTGCTCTTTCCGACGCCGATGGGACCGACGATCGCGAGGCGACAGGGCGCCTCAATTCGCATGTTCAATTCCGACAGCACAGGCTGGGATTCGCCCGGATAGGTGAACCGGACCGAGCGGAAATCGATGGATCGAACCGCGTCGCCGTTCGGGGCGGCGGCAGCCGCGCTCACGGAGCCGTCCCCATTGCCCTCCGGAACCGATGCGAGCACCTCCTGCACTCTCCGCTGAGAGGCGCCGCCTTCCTTGAACATCGAAAAGCTCCAGCCGAACGCGCTCATCGGCCAGACCATCTTCCCGATGTAGCTCTTGAGGGCGACGAAGGTCCCGATGGTGATGGCCCCGGTCATGACGTCCGGACCTCCCACAAAAAGAAGCACGGCCACGCCGATGGCCGTGGAGAATTCAAGGATGGGCGCGAAATAGGATTCCGTCTTCGCCAGACTCAGGCCGTGCTTCCGATACCACCCGCAGGCCTCGCCGAACCGCTTCTGTTCGTCCTCCTGGAGATTGTACGACTTCACGACTCGGATGCCGGCCACGCTTTCCTGAACGCGTTCGGTCATCATTTCGAAAGCCTCTTGAACTTTCGTAAATCGGCGGTCGATCACGCCCCCGACGATGAAGACGAAGAAAGGCACTCCGGGGAGCGCAATGAAGCTGAGGAGAGCGAGTTTTGGCGAGAGATGAAGCATGAGCGGCGGGATCGTCAGGCAGTAGAACACCGCGTCGAAGAAGATGAGCAGCCCCAGCCCCATGGCATCCTTTACGGCCTGCACGTCGTTCGTCGCCCGCGCCATCAGATTTCCCGTCGATTTTTCGTGAAACGTGTTGATCGGAAGGCGCACGAGTCGCGACAGCAACCGTATCTTGAGGGATCGGTCGATCCGGTGCGCGTTGCCCATGAACCGGATGCGCCAGTGGAAACGGAAGAGTCCCTGGCCCGCCACGATGGCCACATAGAGGAACGCCAAAAGCAGGAGCCGATGTTCCGGAAGATGGGCCGTAAGCGCGTCCACTCCCCACATGATCACCAGCGGCGGGAGAAGGTCCAGGAGATCGACGGCCGCAAGAGCCGCAATCCCCCAGAGGTAGGTTCGGCGGTGCTCTTTGAAGTAGCCGACGAAATCTTTCAGCATCCGCCTATTTTACACAGACTCCGCCCATGCTAGAATCGTTCCCTGTTGAGTCAACAACCGGAAATCATTGTGAAGAGGACCTTCTCGTTCGAGCAGGCCAGGAAGCTTCTGCCCGACATCCGGCGGATTACCCGCGAGGCGGCAACCAAGGCGGACCTCATGCTCGCCGATCTCCGGACCACCCCGAAAACAGATCCGCAATCCCCGGCCCTCCACCAAGACTACGAAAATCTTCTGAACGAGTGGGCCGACCGAATCGTCGATTTGGGTTGCGAGGTCAAAGGCGTTTGGCTCGTCGACTTCGACAGCGGTCACGGATACTACTGTTGGAAGCATCCTGAAGAAGACTTGGGCTATTTCCACTCGTACGAAGACGGTTTCCGCGGTCGGCAGCGGATTCAGTAGCTCAGGAGCAGGCTCAAGCCGCCTGCGGTCGAGACTCAGAATCCCAATCCATCGTGACCCCACCCCCTTCCGGGAGACCACGCAGGGCTTCTGAAATGTCTGTAGCCCGTTGCAATGGCTCAGTCGTGAGTTGGGCTTCATCTTCGGCCATGACCCGACTCTAGCACGCCCCCCGCCCAAGCCACAACCCTGGGATGCACATTTGTGGTGCATGCCGCACCATCTGATTGCATAGAACTACGAATAGGAACTGTTGTACCAAGAGTGGTTTGGAATTTGTGTTATCTCAATTCGATGCATTGAGGCCAAGAACAGAATTGTATTTCATGGCACGGAATCTGCTCACTTTGTCTAGAGACACCATGTTGCTCGGGTATTACCTCAAACAAAAGGGCTTATTACCTGCGGCAACATGGTGCGTACGCCCCGCCTCTAGTATTGAATCCTTGTGGAAGCGGGGCGACCGTACGGCGCGTCGATCGGGATCCACCCAATGAATTGGTAGGCGCCGTACTCGTGGCAGAGCAGAGGTCGCACGATCTGCGCCGTTGGCAGGGTCAGAGCTACTTGGCGCAGCTTGAGATCCTTTACGAAATCAGCAAGACGTTCCGCCAAAACCTCAAGCCGCAGGAGCAGATCCGTCGGGGACTCCACGTGCTCTCCGAAATGCTTCATCTGAAGCGGGCAATTTTCGTGGTGGAGGATGGCCGGAGCGGCCTTCTACGGATCACTGAGGGCTACGGCCTCTCGCCGGAGGAACGCCAGCGGGCAAGTTTCAAATCCGGTGAAGGACTGATCGGACAAGCGTTCAAGAACGGCTCGCCGATCGTTGCCTCGCTCGCGGATTCGAGCCGCGAGCCGCTGCCATGGGATCATGCACAATCCTGGTCGGGGGAACGGAAATGGGGCTTCCTCGCCGTTCCGATCAGAACCACCGAGCGCGTGTGTGGCGTGTTGGCGCTTGAGTACGAGGCATCGGAGGGGCTTCCGACCCAGGAGTTGACGCGTCTCATCTACTCCGTCTGCAATTTTTGGTCGAAACTTCTGACGCCGACTCCTCCCGAATCCATGCCGGCGAAATCCTCGATCGCCCCGAAGGGAAAGAGGCACGCCATGGAGCGGCTGGTCGGCGAGAGCCGAGCCATGCACAAGATCGTCGAATTGATCGCCACGGTGAGCCATGCCAAGACGCCGATTCTCCTCCGGGGCGAAAGCGGCACGGGGAAGGGGCTTGCGGCCGAGACCATTCACCAATCGAGCCGATACTCCAGAGGGCCGTTTGTGAAAGTCGTGTGCGCATCGATCCCGGAGGCGCTCTTCGAGAGTGAGCTTTTCGGCTATCACAAAGGGGCATTCACCGGGGCGCTGAGGGATAAACCCGGTCTGGTGGAGACCGCCTCCGGTGGATCGCTGTTTCTGGACGAGATCGGCGACATTCCCCTGCCTGTGCAGGTGAAACTTCTCCGGTTCTTACAGGAGAAGACCTTCGAACGGCTGGGTGGAACCCGGCCGCTGCGCGTCGACACACGGGTCATCGCCGCCACGAATCAATCTCTGGAAGATCTGGTTCGGAGAGGACTACTCAGAGAAGATCTCTACTACCGACTGAATGTTCTGCCGATCACGCTGCCGCCTTTGCGGGAACGGGTGGAAGACATCCCGATCCTCGCGGCGTTCTTCCTCGATGCGGCCAATCGCGAGCACGCGAAGGACGTGAGCCTGACAGCGGAGGCCATCCAAATGCTACGGGAATACTCGTGGCCGGGGAACATCCGAGAGCTCGAAAATTTCGTCGAAAGACTCGTCGTTTTGTCACCGGGCGGCGCGGTTCGACCGGAAAATATCGTGCTGCACGGGCTCGACCCGCATCAAACACCACGCCCCGCCACCGCCCTTTCCACGGAACCCTCTCCACCGTCTCTCGGAACGCTCCGTGACCTGGAACGCGAGAAGATCGTTGAAGCACTACGGCAGGCCGATGGAGTTCAAGAGAAAGCCGCGCGACTTCTCGGGATCACCCGGCGCCAGATCGGACACCGGATCAAGAAGTTCGGTATCCGGCGCGATCCGACACCGTTTCAGTAGCCGCAGAGCAACCGCTCGTCCCTAGCCCCAGACCATCGCTCACCTATAGAGGCTTAGCCTCGATAGCGGCTATCGAAGCTAAGCCTCAATAGGAACACCACCGTACGCTTCTGTACCTCCGTACAAAAGCGTGCCACGTGCACGTGAAGGAATGAGTTCTGTTTATCGGAGTGGACGGGCGCATCTTTTCTCCTGTTCTTTCAACTCATTTGGCACGACGCGACTGGACCTCGGCACGAATGTTGCCCTTGGAGGTCTACATGAGTGCAAACCTGAAGGAAGCTCTTCGGAGCGGCCACTTCCCCTCGCTGGTTGCGGCCTTCCTGTTTTTCGACATGAGTTTCATGATCTGGGTTCTCCTGGGTCCGCTCGGAAATCACATTTCAGCGGAACTCGGGCTATCGCCATCGCAGAAGGGACTCCTGGTTGCGATTCCGATCCTCGGCGGCGCATTTTTCCGAATCTTCATGGGCATCCTGACCGATTGGATCGGCCCGAAGAAATCCGCCCTGTTGGCGATGACGCTGACTCCCCTTCCGCTACTCTGGGGCTGGCTCGGCGCGGAGCGATTCGGCGAGATCCTAGGTGTAGGCCTTCTACTGGGAATTCCCGGCGCCAGTTTCGCCGCGGCACTCCCGCTCGCTTCGAGGAACTATCCGGCGAAGCATCAGGGACTCGCCATGGGGCTTGCCGGCGCGGGAAACAGCGGAACGGTCCTGACCGCCCTCTTCGCGCCGCGACTGGCCGACGCCTTCGGATGGAATGCCGTGATGGGGCTGGCCCTGATTCCACTCGTCCTCGTGTTTGTGGCCTTCTTGCTCCTCGCGCGGGAGCCCGTCCTGCCTCCCAGAAAAAAGCTCTCGGGCTATTTTTCGATTCTTGCCGAAGGGGATCTCTGGTTCTTCAACCTGTTCTACAGTTTGACGTTTGGCGGGTTCGTCGGTCTCGGCTCTTTCCTGCCCATTTTCTTCCACGATCAATACGGCGTTTCGAAAGTCATGGCCGGAACGCTGACGGCCTTCTGCGTCATGTCAGGATCTTTTCTCAGACCGGTGGGCGGAGCCTTGGCCGATCAAACCGGTGGACTCCGGGCCCTGTCGCTCTTCTTCTCGGTCGTTGCCGTGCTCATCCTGGGACTCGCCTGCCTTCCGACCTTGGGTGTGGCGGTGGCGCTGGCATTCCTTACGCTCGGGGTTCTCGGCCTGGGCAACGGGGCAGTCTTCCAACTTGTGCCGCAACGATTTCGGGACGAGATCGGCGTGGCCACCGGCTGGATCGGGGCGGCCGGAGGCGTCGGCGGGTTTTGTCTACCTCCGCTGCTGGGTGTGCTGAAGGAGACGCTAGGGACGTATGCCGCCGGTTTCGGGGCGTTCGCCGTGGGGATTGTTTTCTGCGCGGGGGTCCTGCGCTTCGTCCGGAAGGACTGGGAGAGATGGTCGGGTTCGTCCCGTGAAGTCCGCTCGGAAACGGTCCTGGTGTCAGTCGGAGGGCGATGACGTGAACCCCGCACCTATCCTTGGGACACCGCGAGGTCCGTCTCGGTGCTTGAAGATACGACGGCTAGGATAGGTACGGGGTGAACAAGGTCGAAGTTTTGAAGGCCGAGAAGGACGGACTGGATTCCCTGTGGGACATCTATCGATTCGCGGAGCGGGGCGGCGGCAGCATGACGGAATCCGATGCGCAGAGGATGAAATGGTACGGCGTATTCCAACGAAACCCGACGCCCGGATTCTTCATGATCCGCGTCCGCATGACGAACGGCCTCTCGAACGCAGAGCAATTTCGAGTGCTGGCCGATCTCGCCGACGAGACTGGGCGGGGATTCGTCCACCTCACCACCCGCCAGCAGGTCCAGCTCCGGTGGGTGGCCATCGAGCGGGTGCCGGAAATCTTCGCGCGGCTCAAGAGCGTCGGTCTCCACGCGATGCAGACGGGAATGGACAACGTTCGCAACATCTGCGGCTGTCCGGCGGCGGGTCTCACTCCACAGGAACTTTTCGATGCGGCGCCCGTGGCACAGGCACTCGCGAACACCTACCTCGGCAATCCGCTGTACTCGAATCTACCCCGCAAGTTCAACGTCTCCATCACGGGTTGCTTGGAAAATTGCACGCACGCCGAGACGCAGGACCTCGCACTGGTCCCTGCCCTTTCGCCGGACAGTTCGCGTACCCCGGGATTCAACGTGCTCGTGGGGGGGAAAAACGGCTCGGGCGGATACCGGCCTGCATCGCCACTGAACGTATTCGTCACACCCGACGAAGCCGTGGGTGTGTGTCTCGCCATACTCGCCCTGTACCGGGATTTCGGTCACCGCGAACAGCGCAATCGGGCCCGTCTTTCGTTCCTGCTGGATGAGTGGGGCACGGAACGATTCAGGTTGAAAGTTGAAGAGCGCGTCGGACGGAAGCTGGCGGGCGAGGGTGAAGACCGGCGTTCGACCCGGCGGCATGTCGATCACGTCGGCGTCCTCCGGCAGAAACATGCGGGACTCAACTACGTCGGTCTCACCGTTCCCGTCGGCAAAATGACCACCGCTCAACTCCGCGAAGCCGCCCACCTGAGCGAGGCTTATGGCGACGGCGAGATCCGCCTCACGAGCAACCAAAATCTGATCCTCCCTCACGTGCCCGACGCCAAACTCGGCTCGCTGTTGGAGGAGCCCTTTGTGAAGGAGTTTCCGTATGCGCCCACCGAGATCATGCGGGGGTTGGTCGCCTGCACGGGCACCGATTTCTGCAATCTGGCCGTCATAGAAGTGAAGGACATCGCGATCCAGACCGCGCGCGCACTGGAAGCGCGACTCCCGTCCACTCAACCTCTTACGATGCACTGGTCCGGCTGCCCGGCGGGATGCGGGAACCATCAGCAGGCGGACATTGGTTTTCTCGGAAAGAAGATCAAGATCAATGGGACGGTTCAGGATGGCGTGGACATCTTCGTCGGCGGACGTTCGGGGCCCGGAGCCACACGTCCCCTCCGGGTGATCGAAGACATCCCCGTGGGGGAGGTCGAGGATTTTTTGGTTTCAATGGTGAAGTATCACCCGCGCGAGAAACTGGTCGAGGCGCTGCGGAAGAGAGGGCGGGAGGTTTCCTTGGATGGAAATCCCACGAACCGTTCGAGCGGTTCAGTCAACCCCCCATCGGCCGCGTCAATCGCCACCCTTCGCCAGGACGACATTCCCTCATCGGGTGCGGCGGTCACATCGTTGGGCGGCAAACCCGTTGCGGTGCTCAGGAATGCCGGTCGCCTGTGCGCCTTTTCGAATGTGTGTCCCCACGAGAATGCCCCGCTTGATGAGGGCGTCGTGGATGGCGATGAAATCATTTGTCCCTTGCATGCCTACCGATTCAGCTTGACCACCGGGGCGTGCAGTACCGTGCCCGGGCTCAGCCTCGAAATCTATGATGCCGCCGAGAGCGCATCGGGAGAAATTACGGTTCGGGAGCGTTCAGCCGAACCTTCAGGGACTCCGGCCCCTCCGGCACTCACCACTTGGAGTTGCCGGTCGTGCCGTTTCGAACAGAAAGGGGAAAGGCCGCCGACGATTTGCCCCGTGTGCGCTTCGGGAACGGACCAATTCTACGCTGGCACGGAGCCTGCAAAAGCGGCGACGCGGGATCGGAGCGGCAAACGGGTCGTCATTGTGGGTGGGAGCATCGCGGCCCACGTCGCCGCGCAAACGTGCCGGCAGGTCGACCCTGAGGCGCATGTGCAGATCATCACCGATGAAGCGGTGTCTTTTTACAATCGATTGGGCCTCACACGGTGGATGTCCGACGAAATCCAGGAGACCCACCTCTTCGACTATTCACCCGATTGGTACGTGACGCAGGGGATCGAGGTGGTGACGCGGAGCCGCGCCGTTGCCCTCGACCCGGTCCTACGTCGCCTCATGCTTTCTACCGGTCAGGAGATCGGTTTCGATGTCCTCATTCTGGCGCACGGGAGTGGGGCGTTGACCCCGCCGTTCTATCGTGGGGCGACTCCCGGAGCTTACCTGCTGCGCACGCTGGAAGATGTTCGCGGTATTCTTGCCGCTGCTTCGGAGGCCACCCGCGCGGCGGTGATCGGGGGGGGGGTGCTGGGGCTCGAAGCAGCCCACGGGCTGCTGAAGCGAGGTGCCCGCGTATCGGTGTTTGAGTATGCCGCTCACCTCATGCCCCGCCAGCTCGATGCGGAGGCCGCGGGATTGCTCGCAGCCTACATATCCTCGAAGGGCACTCACGTCCATGTCGGGGCGGGGGTTGCCGCGCTGGAATCCAGCGGGACGTCGTACCTGATTCGGACGACGGACGGTCGCGAGTTCGAGGCCGATCTCGTGGTCGTTTCCACGGGCATCAAGCCCAATATCGACTGGGTCTCCGCATCCGGCATCCGTTGCGAGCGCGGCATTCAGGTCGACGATCGGATGAAGACCTCCAGCGATTCGGTCTATGCCGCGGGAGATGTCACCGAGTGGAGGGGCCAGGTGGTGGGGTTGTGGGCGAACGCGATCGAGCAGGCGCGCGTGGCGGCGGCCAACGCCATGGGCCAAGAGAAGCGATTTTCGGGTTTCATCCCGGCCACCATCCTGAAATGTTGGGACTACCCGGTGTTTTCCATTGGGGAAATCGCTCCCATTCCCGCACCCTCCGCTGCCGTTCCTGGCGCTTCGGGGAGCAACGGTACAGAGTCAAAAACCTTCTTGGACCCGGTGAAAAAGGTATATCGGCGGATCGACTATCGGCATGGCCTCCCCATCGGGGCCATCCTCGTCGGTACCCGGGAGGGGACGGCCGAGCTGAAGAAACTGGTGGAATGGCGACTCCAAATCCAATCGATCGAGACCAAGCTGTTCGGGGATCACGCGGCCGAAGCGTAAGCCCGCTCGGCCTGGTTCAATCGCTGGGGCCGGAGGAGCAGCTCCGGTTCCACGTGGATGTGGGCAAATGCATTGGTTGCAACGCTTGCATGGTCGCCTGCAACGAACAACACGGAAATCCGTCCAACCTCTTCTGGAGGCGCGTGGGTGAATGCGAGATCGGCTCCTACCCCGAAGCGAGACGGCTCTTCACCTCCATGGCGTGCAATCACTGCCTCGATCCCGCCTGCCTCAAGGGCTGTCCGACGGAGGCGTACGTCAAAAACCCGCGAACGGGCATCGTCCGCCACATCGATGAGGAATGTATCGGCTGCGAGTATTGCGTCTGGAATTGCCCCTACACCGTGCCTCAGTACGATAAGGCCCGTCACATCGTCACCAAGTGCGACATGGGTTTTGAGGAGCTGATGAACGACCAGTGGCCGGCGTGCGTGAGCACGTGCCCCACCGATGCCCTGGCCATCGAGACCGTTGACACACGGGAATGGCGTGAACGACCGGACTCGGGTGACGCCCCGGGTCTCCCTTCGGTACGGATGACGTACAGCACGACCCGGTTCTCGTTTCCAGACGGACGTTCCTCCGCCGGGACCGATTTGCTCCATGGGGACCATGCGGTGGCCGCCCGATTTCGGCTCCATCCCGAAAAGCCGCATCTCCCGCTGGTGCTCTTCACCGTGTTGACGCAAATGGCCGTCGGCACCCTCTTCATGTTCTGGGTGGCCCGGCTGCGTTCGGCGCCCGACCCCGTTTCGGCGAACACGATCTTGCTGCCCCTCTCGATCGTGATGCTGTCACTCCTCGCCGCCACGCTCCATTTGGGAAGGCCCTTGCGCGCGTACCGGGCGCTGAGGAACTGGCGACACTCCTGGCTGAGCCGCGAGATCGGATCGTTTGGCGCGTTTGCAGCGCTGACGACCGCCGCGGTGCTGATTCCCAAAGTGTGGTCTACCCTGCCCTCCGCAACCCTCCGCGTTCTGGAGGGATGCGCCGTCCTTCTGGGTCTGGCCTCCCTCTACTGCACGGCCCGGATCTACCGCGTGCCCGCCCGGCCTTCGTGGGATTCCCCCCGCACCACGGCTTCGTTCCTGCTCAGTTCACTGATTCTCGGCCCGGCCCTCGCGGGTGTGTTGGTCGCGTGCGTTCCCTCCTGGACGCCGGCCCGATCACTGGATTTCGCCGAACTCTGCCGATGGGTGACGTTGGGCGCCGCCGCGACCTTGCTGGCCATGGAGCTGGTCTGGCTGATATTGACTCGCCGCGACTCGCGACGCGAAATCCAAGGGACCCGGTCTCTGCTTTTCACGGATTTTCTGAACCATGCGGCCGTCCGCATTCTCATGCTGATCGTCGGCGGCATCCTCCTTCCTCTCGGGGTCTCCGGTCGGCTGAATCCCCTGCTTGTTGCCATCGGCCTCGGCTTGCTCCTCGCCGGCGAGCTGATGGGCCGATATCTGTTTTTCGTCACCGTGGTTCCCATGAGTATTCCCGGAACGATCCCCGGAACACCCTTCAGCCGGCGCCTGCCATGACAGTAGGTCCACTCTGGCGAAAACTCCGGTCGTGGATCGGAGAGTCCGAGCTGCTGAGTCGCGAACGGATGGGGAAGGATTCCCGCTTCGGAGTCATGGCCGCCGACACGATCCCGGATCGGTGGGTACAAACGGTGTGTGGCTATTGCTCCGTCGGCTGCGGGATGTATGTGGGTGTCAAGAAGGGTGAGGCCGTGGCCGTCAAAGGCGATCCGAAATATCCCGTGAACGAGGGGAAATTGTGCCCGAAGGGACTCTCCGAACACCACACCCTCCGAGCACCCTCTCGCGCACGCGCGCCCATTCTCCGGGGAGCGGATGGAAAACCGCACCCGATTGGATGGGACGACGCCTTGGATCTATTTCTCGGTCGCGTTCGCAGCCTCCAATCTCGATATGGATCAGCGGCGTTTGCCGTGCTCAGTACCGGACAACTGGTCACGGAGGAATTCTACGCGCTGGGAAAGCTGGTCCGACTCGGAATGCGCGTGCCGGATTTCGACGGAAACACCACGCTCTGCATGGCGAGCGCCGTGGCCGGATACAAGCGTTCGTTCGGGAGCGACGGTCCACCCGGGAGTTACCTCGATTTCGAAACGTCCGATGTCATCCTTCTCGTCGGAGCCAACATCTACGATAATCATCCGATTCTGACGCACCGCCTGGCGAAAAACCCGAAGAAGACGGTCATCGTGGTCGATCCCCGCGCTTCGAAGACGGCACTCCTCGCGGATCTCCACCTCCCCATCCGACCGCGTTCGGATCTTGCCCTGTTCAACGGCCTCGCCTATATCCTTCTCCGCGAAGGTTGGATCGATCGTCGGTACGTGTCCGAGCACGTGGACGGATTCGACGCCCTCCGGGAGCATCTGGCCGCGTATCCTCCTGAACGCGTGTCGGAAATCACGGGTCTCACACCGGAACTGATCATGCGGGTGGCGCGACTCTACGCTGAGGCGAAGCGACCCTTGATCGCCTGGACGATGGGCGTGAACCACAGCGACCAAGGCACGGAGACGGTCAACGCGATCAACAACCTCGCCCTCCTCACGGGGAATGTGGGGAAGGAAGGGGCCTCGCCTTTTTCCATCACCGGACAATGTAACGCCATGGGGACGCGCGAGGCAGGATTCACGTCCAGCCTCCCCGGATACCGAGCGTATGACGACCCCGTTTCGCGCAACGAACTGGCCCGGCTGTGGGGAATCGGGCCGGAAGAACTGCCGGCTGCGCGTGGTCGCGCCTACCCGGACATCATCAACGCCGTCATCGACGGCCGAGTCAAGGGATTGTGGATCATTGGAACGAATCCCATTGCCTCGTTCCCGAATCTGGCCAACACAGAGGATGCCCTCTCACGACTGGAGTTTCTCGTCGTTCAGGATGGCTTCTACCCCACTCCCACGGCGGAGCGCGCTCACCTCTTCCTGCCCGCCGCGATCTGGGGTGAAAAGGAAGGCACGTTCACCAACTCGGAGCGCCGCGTGGGGCGTGTGCGTGCGGCCGTTCCCCCCGTGGCCGGATGCCGCACCGATTTCGACATTATTCTCGATCTGGCGCGGCGCGCGGGTTGGGCCGATCGGCTCTTTCCCGGCTGGACCACCCCGGAGGATGCCTTCAATGAATGGGCACGGGTCAGCCGGGGCAGGCTGTGCGACTATTCGGGCATGAATTACGGTCGGCTCGACCGGGAGGGAAGCATCCAATGGCCCTGCCCGGACCACGACCGCCCCGGAGATGAGCGATTGTATTCCAGCGGCGAGTTTCCGACCGCCACGGGCCGGGCGAAACTGTGGTGTGTCGACTGGGCCGAACTCCCGGAGGAACCGCGCCCCGAGTTCCCCTTCATCCTCAATACCGGACGAACCGTGGAACACTGGCACACACGCACCAAGACGCGCGAGGTCGAAATCCTCGAAACGCTCTCACCGGAAGCGTGGGTGGAAGTGAACCCCAGGGATGCCGCGCGACTCCGGATCCGGGACCGCCAGCGGATCACCCTCCGATCCCAGCGGGGAAGCGTGTCCGGAATCCCGGCTCGAATCACTGAAACGGTCGCGCCGGGTCAGGTCTTCGTCCCCTTTCACTTTTTCGAAACGAACGCCAATGCGCTCACCCTCAACACATTCGATCCCCTTTCCCGTGAACCCAACTACAAACAGTGCGCCGTTCGGATTGAACCCGTCTGACCTGCGGGCGGCATCGAGCGTGGGCGATGCCGGGAACGAGGTTGCCACGGGATCGACGCCCCAGGCGCCGATCTCCCTCGCAACGACATCACAGGAAGTCATTGCGAGCAGGTTGCTGCACGGGCAACTGCGAAGCAATCCCCGGATGGATTTGGTGGACCGATTCGGCCGTGTACCGCGCGACTTGCGAATTTCCGTCACCGAGCGTTGCAATTTCCGCTGCACCTATTGCCTCCCGGAAGAGGAGCATCTTCACGGTGGCCGCCCCCCCCTTCTGAGTTTTGAAGAAATCGACCGGCTTGCGCGACTTTTCGCGGAACGCGGAATCCGGAAGTTCCGGCTGACGGGAGGCGAACCGCTGCTCCGAAAGAACCTTCCGGATCTCGTCGCGAAACTTTCGAGTATGGCCGGCATTGAAGACTTGGCGCTCACAACGAATGGATTTTTTCTGGCCGAGGTGGCCAGAGACCTGGCCGGAGCCGGTCTCAAGCGAGTCAGTGTCAGCCTCGATTCACTTCAGCCCGACGTATTCGCCCGGCTCACCGGGCGCCGGGCCCTGAATCGGGTGCTTCAAGGCCTCGATGCGGCGCGCGCCGCGGGCTTTTCTCCCATCAAGCTCAACACCGTGCTCATTCGCGGAGAAAACGACGGAGAAATCCTCAACCTCGTGGATTTCGCGCGCGAGACCGGCTGTCCGATCCGATTCATCGAATTCATGCCGCTTGACTCCGGCCGGGAGTGGACGCGCGATCGGGTCGTCCCCACGGACTTCATTCTCGAAGCCATCTCCGCACGATTCCCTCTCGTGCCGGTGATCCCTCGAACCGCCTCGGAAACCGCCCGGTGTTTCGCGTTCGAGGACGGCAAGGGTGAAGTCGGGTTCATCGCCTCGGTGACCCGGCCCTTCTGCGCCCATTGCAACCGGCTTCGGCTGACGGCGGACGGCCGGCTCCGAACGTGCCTCTTCGCGCACACGGAAATCGACCTGTGCACGCCGCTTCGACGATCTGCGCCCGATGAGGAAATCCATGCCCTCATCGTGAACGGCGTCTACGGGAAGGAGTGGGGACACCGGATTGCCGAACCCGACTTTTTGCCTCCGCAGCGTGGGATGGTCAGAATCGGCGGATAGCACTTCCGAAACTCCGATCAACCATCCATCTTCGGTTCCGATCGTTTCCACAATTGAGAAGTCCCCTGGCAGAGACTTCCCATTTGGTGTATCAGACTGTGGAAAACCGAGTAACCATTGGAATGCACTGGTAGTTCAGATCGCTCGGTTGGCCATCGCTTTGCACTGACCGAGCTGGAGTAATTGCCGATGTCTTCGATAGCATTTGCCATCCTCGCGGGCGGCCAATCGAGCCGATTCCGATCGGACAAGCGAATCGCCAGGTTCAGAGGCAGGCCCCTGCTCGGAATCATGATGGACAAGGCGAAATCCCTCGGCTGGCCCCTTATTCTTTCGGTGCGAGATCAAAGCCAGATGGCGACGCTGGAATCCATGGACGGGATTTCTTGGCCGGGGGTGAGAACGGTGCTGGATCGGCCGGAAGTGGAAGGGCCCATCGCCGGCCTGATGGCTTCCCTCGCCACCGTCGGACATGATTACGTTTTCGTCACGTCCTCCGACTTGCCTTTGCTGGAAACCGGAACAATCCAAAGGCTGTTCAGAATGGCCTCCGATCCTTTGGCCGCCCTGTGTGTGCCGCGGACCCCCAGGGGCATCGAGCCGCTCGCCTCCGTCTACTCCTGTGAGTGCGCGAGCGAACTTGAATTGTTCGTCCGGAACGGCGGCCGTTCTCCGGAAAAGTTCATCCACTCACTCCCCCCGCACAGGGTCCGATTCTGCGATTTCACGTTGGAGGACTCCCGGCAGTTCGCCAATATCAACACACCGGCTGATTTGGAAGCACTGACGATCTCCCCGCCCACCACCCCTTCAAGCACCGTTCACGCGAGAACCGCCCATGCAGGTTAGCGTCCGTTTCTACGCAAAGGCCCAGGAGCTGGCCGGACTCTCGGCGGCACTCATGGAGGTTTCACCCCCCGTCACGGTCGCCGACTTCCGCCGATTGCTTTCGGAGCGGTTTCCTCGGTTGTCCGGAATGGAACGAAGCCTGGCGCTGGCCGTGGTGGAGCGGTTGCCCGGGGAGACGGCGGACCCGCTCGACGCCCGACCGGCCATGGTGGTCACGGATGCCTACCAATTCAACGGCAGCGAGGAAGTGCTCGTCCTCCCGCCGGTGAGCGGAGGCTGATCGCCATGGAGGACCGGCCTCGGCACCTGACCCGCCGCGAACTCCGGCAGGAGGAACTCCTTCCGCGGAGTGGGGATCCTGAGTGCGGAGCCACGGTGATTTTTTCCGGAACCGTCCGCCGTGCGAATCAGGGCCGGACCGTTTCCAGCATCGACTATGAGGCGGAAGAGCGATTGGCGGATGCCGCCCTATCGCAGATCTTCGAGGAAATGGAGAGGACCGCGGGCGGCCCAGGCGTCCTCATCCATCGGTTGGGACGCGTCCCCGTGGGGGAAGCGTCAATTTTCATTTCGGCTTCGTCCGCGCATCGCGACCAGGCCTTCCGCGCCGTGCGCGATGCCATCGAGGCGGTGAAGGTCCGCGTTCCCATCTGGAAAAAGGAACACTACGAGGACGGTTCCTCCGAGTGGCTCGACGGCAAGCCGCTCCAATCTGCGCCCCAATCTGAGAAGGAGATCCAAACGTGAAAGACGTCAGCGAGAAATTTGAGACGTTGCGCACCGCGAAGGCCCAGGCCCAGATCCGCGTGGGGGCCGGGACGCCCGCACTCATGGCCGCGGGGAAATTGCCCAAGGGGGACCCGCTCCCTGTCGCTCGGGTCGCGGCAGTGATGGCCGCGAAGCGCACCTCGGAAATCATCCCCTACTGTCACCCGATCCCCATCGATCACGTCGACGTGCAAATGACGAGCCTCGATCATTGGCTGATCGTCACCGCCGAGGTGAAGGCCATTGCGAAGACGGGCGTCGAGATGGAGGCGCTGACCGCGGCCGGCGTGGCCGCTCTCACGGTGTACGACATGCTGAAACCGGTCGACAACGAACTCGTTATCGAGTCCATTCGACTCGTCGAGAAAACCGGAGGAAAGTCCGATTTCGCGGAGGCGGTGGCGTCGCCCCTCAGGGTGGCGGTCCTGGTCCTCTCCGATTCCGTCCACTCCGGCGCCAAAGAGGACAAGGCCGGAAAAGCCATCGTGGAAGCCCTCCAATCGCAACCGGTCAAAGTCGAGAAATACGAGATCCTGCCGGATGAGACGGCCCAAATCCGCGAGGCCCTGGTGCGCTACTCGGATGAATACAAGATGGACATGGTCATCACAACAGGCGGAACGGGCCTCAGCCCGCGGGACGTGACGGTCGATGCCGCGCGGGCGGTGATCCGGCGCGAGATCCCCGGCGTCATGGAGGCGGCGCGGAGCTACGGTCAGCGACGCACTCCGTACGCCATGCTTTCGCGCGGTATTGCAGGCTTCCGGAACGGGACGCTCATCGTCACCCTCCCCGGCAGCTCGCGTGGGGCCAAAGAATCCATGCAGGCGCTCTTTCCTGCGCTCCTCCACGTGTTCCGCATTGCGCGCCACAATCCGCAGCACGACGCCGGGACCCCACCTGCAATCCACTCGTCGTCCCGGTGCCGATCCTCATACCCTTCCGATCACCGTCCCCGGAGGGGGCCGAAGCGAACCGAAGGGGGCGACGCCGGAAGAAAAAAGAAGAAACCCTTGGAATGACAGACTTCCCCCTCTGGCTCATCCCCGGATTTTTCGCCGCGGGGGCGCTCTACGGCTCGGTAGGACACGGGGGCGCCACGGCCTACCTCGCCCTGATGTCTCTCGCGGGAATCCTGACGCCCGGACTGATCCCGTTCGTGCTTGTCGTGAATGTCGCGGTCGCCATCGGATCTTTCATCCGATATGCAAAGCAGGGACTTCTCCCATGGAAGATCCTCGCCGCGTTCGCGGCAACGTCCGTACCGGCGGCCTTCCTGGGTGGCGCCGTTCCGCTGCGTGGTACGACCACCTCCATCCTTCTCTCACTGAGTCTGCTCGCCGCAGGGCTAAGATTCCTGCTGCTGGCGAGTCCCCATTCGGCCACACCCGCATCCCTCAGGCCCAGGCCCTCGCTTGCGGTCACTCTCCCCGCAGGGGCCTTTCTTGGATTTCTATCCGGTGCGGTGGGCATCGGAGGCGGCGTGTTCCTCAGTCCCCTTCTCATCCTGGCTCGATGGGCCGACCCGAAAGCGACCGCGGCCATCTCCAGCGGTTTCATCGTTCTCAATTCACTCTCCGGGCTGGTGGCGCGTCACGCGGACTTCGCCGCCGCATCCTCCTGGCCCTGGCCGCTCCTGGTGGCCGGGTTCCTCGGCGGATCGTTCGGAGGCTGGGCCGGGGCGCAGAAACTTTCACGTGCCGCCTTGGTGAGGGTATTGGGAGCCGTTCTCGTCGTGGCTGCCCTGAAGCACGGGTTGGACACCCTCGCCCGAGTCTCCTGAAGCACCCCCATGGGAAAACAGGGTTTTCTGATCTCCGTGGATGAAGCCCGAAGAAAAGTTCTTGACCGCGCCCTCCCCCTGCCCCCTACGGCCATGGCGCTTGAAGACGCGCTCGGACATGTTCTTGCGGAAGAGATCTCGGCTACCACGGACATGCCGCCGTTCGACGCGTCGGCGATGGATGGTTTCGCCCTCCGCTCGGAGGACACCAAGCGGGCCGGAGCCGAAACGCCGGTTTCGCTCAGCGTGCAGGGTGTTATCCGGGCGGGAGACGCCTCGGCGCTGGCGTTGGCACGCTCGGCCGCCATCCGAATCATGACGGGGGCCGTGGTCCCCCCCCTTGCGGACGCCGTGGTTGAAAAGGAAGCGGTGGAGGAACATGACGGACGCATTCTCCTGCGCGCACCGGTCCCTCCGGCAAACCACATTCGTCGGCGCGGATCCGATGTCCCGTGCGGGAGGAGACTTCTGGCGCCGGGCCACGTGCTGGACGCGCCCTCGTTGTTCCTCGCCGCGGCGTCGGGGAGAAGCCGCTTGACCGTAGGTCGTCGGCCTCGCGTGAGCATGATCGTGACCGGTGACGAGCTGGTGCCGTTCTCCGAGACACCGGGAGCGGCCCAGATCCGCGACGTCAATTCACCGCTCATCGGCGCCTTCCTCCGGGAGATGGGAATCGATCCGGAGCCGGGCTCGGTGGTGAGAGATTCGGCCGATGATCTGGCGGTGGTCCTGGGTCGCTCCATCCGGCAGAGCGAGGTCGTCATCCTCTCCGGAGGAGTATCGGCGGGTGACTACGATGTCGTTCGCGAAGTCCTGAAGCGCGTCGGCGCGCAGGAGCTTTTCGCCGGCGTGTCTCAAAAGCCGGGAAAACCGATGACCTTTGCCGTAGCCGATTCCAAATTGATTTTCGGCCTTCCCGGAAACCCGATCGCGGTCCTGGTCTGCCTCTACGAATACGTGCGGCCCGCGGTTCAACGCATGATGGGATTTCCAGAGGGAAACTGGTTCCTGCAAGAGTCACCCGCGAGAATCACCGAGAGCATCACGAAAAAGGCCGGACGAACGCACTTCCTTCGAGCGTGTGTCGAACAATCAGAGAACGGTCTTGTCGCCGAGATTCTTGAAGGACAGGAATCCTACCAAGTCTCCAATCTGGCCCGGGCCAACGCATGGGTCGTGTTGGATGCGGATCTTCGCGCGGTCACGAAGGGTTCGCTCGTTCGGGCACACCTTCTGCCTGGGGCGCGGCTCCGGTCCATCGCCGTGGAGGCGGGAAAACTCCGGGGACGGGACATGGGCCGGCTTCATCCCGCGGGAGGGGAGATCGCATGAATCCCGCCAGACGATCGCGCGGTAGATTGGAAGCGGTCGCGATCACCTCTCCAACTCCTCCTCCCGCCGGCGGACCCCTTCGGCACGCCGCGAATCCTACACCGCACGGTTCCTCCTTCGCCCGGTCGCCCGTCATGGCCGCCATCTGCCGGGAGGCGAGGCGAATTGCCGTGCACCCGGAGCCCGTGCTCATCTTGGGCGAAACGGGAGTGGGCAAAAGTACGCTGGCTCGATACATTCATTCAGAGTCCGGGCGAATGGCGGACCGCTTCCTCAGTTTCGATTGCGTCGGCTTGGAGGACGAGATCGTCAGGCGGGAACTCTTCGGGGAATGGAATGGCGATCGATGGGAAAAACAGGGACTCGCCTCTCAGGCCGGAAAGGGCAGCCTTTTCCTTAGCAACGTGGATGAACTTCCTCACAAGACACAAGGGGAGATCCTGCGGCTCATCGAAAAGGGAGAATTCTTTCCAATCCATTCGACCGAACCTCACCGGGCTGACCTAAGACTCATCAGCTCAGCGGGTCTCAGACTTACCGACAAAATCGAAGGAGATGGGTTTCGCGCCGATCTCTACTACTCGATGAGCACCTATACTTTGCGGATACCCCCATTGAGAGAGCGGCGCGAGGAAATTCCGATCCTCGCCGGCTCCTTCGCACAGGAGGCCACCGGCAAGGACGTGCCGTTGGATGCAGAAGTCCTGGAATCGCTGATGCGATATCCCTGGCCTGGAAACATTCTCGAGCTCAGGAATACGATTTTTCAGGCCTCCGAACGGGCCGGCCACAACGCCCTCCGGGTTACTCACCTCCCCTCCTGGATCCTCCAGTCCGGGTAGAATACAGAATAAACGGCGACCGTATACTCTATTTGAGAGTGGTTCGCACTGTCCCCGTTTGTTCGCGCTACTTGAAGAGTTCCCCCACGCTGACGGAAAAGCCGGGGACGAGGACCGCCCGAAGGGTGTCTCTGCGGGTGAAGCGCTTCGGAGGGGAATAGCCTGACTTGCCGAGCCGGAAAACATCCACGGCGCGCTTGGCGGGATCGACGATCCAATATTCCTTCACGCCGGCGCGAGCGTAGAGATCTTTCTTGAGCGATTGGTCCCTCTTGGCGGACCCCGGGGACAAGACCTCGACGATCAGGTCCGGCACTCCTCTGATGTTGGCCTTCGTGATGATCCGCGCGTTTTCCTTCGAAACATAGATGAGATCCGGTTGAACAACGTTTGTGTCCGACAAAACAACGTCCGTCGGAGCCACCAGAATCTCCCCTTGACCCGACCTCTCAAGATGGTTCCCCATCAAACGTGCAAGCTTGACAATAATTCTTTGATGTTGCGTTTCCGGCGCTGGACTCATGTAGTGCTCCCCCTCAATGATTTCGTGACGATTCCCATCCTCTGGGAACAGAAGGTAGTGATCGTAGGTCAGCTTTATTCTTCGAGCAGGCAGAATGCCCATATCCCTAGTACCGCGTTGAGGAATGCAGGAAACAGATCCGGGCTTGGTCGCGGTGCGGTAGCCCCGCTCTCCTGTCGCAGATCCGAATAAAGGCGGGGCGTATGTACCATGTTGCCGGGAGCCACCCTGCCCCCAATCTGTTCCAAACATTGCGCAACATGGTGCTATCCGGATGCTACACCGGGCGGTTGCTCTGTCAAGGAGCGCGCGGTCCCGGCTCTGGACGATGAATCATTTCCCAGTTCGCCTGCCCGGGGGCGTAGGTGGGATCGAGTTCAATCGCCCAGCGGATTCGGTTTTCCGCCTCCTTCGTCCGACCCTGGTGAAAATAGAGGAGCCCCAGATTGTTGTGGGCCTGCACGTAGGCAGGGTTGATTTCAAGGACCCGCAGGTATTCCCTCTCGGCAGCCTCCACGTCGCCTTCCAGGTGGAGGAGTCGCCCGAAATTGTAGTGGCCGTCGGCGAACGCAGGTTCGATTTGAATCGCGATCTCGTAGTGGCTACGCGACTTCGCCCGGTCGAAATGAGCCGAAGACGGATTCTCATGGATCCGCGCGAGATTCATGTGGGCGATGTAGTCGTTTGGATTGAAGGCAATCAGCCTCTCGTAGAGATCGAAGGCGTCGTCCACCTTCCCCCTGACCTGAAGGAGAACGGCGAAATTGTTGAGAGCGCGGGGACTGTCCGGGTAGGTTTTGAGGACATCCTTCCACACTTCGGCGGGATCGTTGATCATTCGGTTGCGCTGGACCGTCACCATCGAGAAAGCCGCGAGAGGCAGAATCATAGCCACGCGAAAAACATGCCTTGTGGGTCCGGAATTCCGTAATACCTTTGATATCAAAAGGGCGCTGAGAGAAAAGACCGCCATGCCCGCCGGATACAGGCGCCGTTCGACCAGGGCATCGACTGTCGGGAAGAAGGAACTCGTCGGCGCCAAAAGCGCGAAGAACAGGATACCGAAAAAGAGGGCGCATCGACCAACCGGGGTTCCGGTTCGGTCCCACCGCCACAAGGCCGCTCCGATCCCCGCGAGCGTGAGCACCCCAAGAATCTTGTCATCTACGGTCAGGGTGGACGGCTGAATGAAGTGATCGATCGCCAGGCCTGTGGGTACGAAAAGCATGCGAATGTACTGAACGATGGCGAAGGGCTGGACCGACGTGTAGGCCCATCGCGACCAGGCGTTCTTGCCGCCGACCAAGTCGCCGATCCCGCCGAAGTATGCCCACCTTCCCAAGACATATAGGGCGGCAATGGCGAAATACGGCAGCCACCTCCTCAATCTGCTTCTTTCCCGTCCACTCTCATGGTCCACACCGACCAAGATATCCTGAGCCAACAACACAAACGGAATGACCACGGCTGATTCCTTGGTCAACAGGACGAGAACGAAACAGAACGGAGCGAGGCGACTCCCGAATGAACCCGGAGAGTGCGCACGAGCATAGAGGACCAGCGTGAGCACGATGAGAAATGCGGAAAGCGTGTCCGATCGGCCGTAGGCATACATCACCGTCCCAAACATCACGGGATGGCAGAGGAAATACGCCGCTGGAAAGGCGGCGAGTATTCGCCCGCCGTCCAATCCCATCCGCGAAAAAATGACCTGCAGATAGAGAAAGACGAGAAACGCCGTGCCCACGTGCGCCAGAACGTCGAACAGGTGATACCCAAGCGGGTCGAGCTTTCCGATGCGGTAGTTGAGCGCGTAGGTGAGGGAGACGAGTGGCCGTGATGGATCGTTCCTCGTGTAGACCGGATAAGGGCCATAAGGGTAGATCAGTTTCTTCGGAAGATCTTTCAGGCTCCGGATATCCAGGTTCTCAACGATTCGGATTTGATCGTCGAGGATGAAGGGAGCGCGAAGACCCGGAAAGGCCAGCCCCAACCCGAGGGCAAGGAAACAGGTTAGAACCATTCCATTCGCCCATCGGGAACGCCAGACCGTACTCATGCGAGGAGCCGGGATCTTACCACGTCGGACACACCACTGGTCGAAATCGAACCTCTATGGTAAACCATCCCTTGAGAAACGAGGTGCAAGATGGCGATTCAAGACTTCCTGGGGAAAGAAAAGATCGACATGAAGGGATTGGCGGCCTACCTGGACGGGTTGGACCACCCCACGAGGCTGCGCGAGGTGAGAACCCTGACGGCGAAGCAACAGGCCGCCCTTTTTGAGGCGGCGAAAGGGTTTCGTCCGCTGAGCTTGGACGATTTCGTGCCCAAGAACATTCCCCCCCTCAAACCGGTCATCCATCACGGGAAAAATTCGCTCCCCTTCTTCACCCATTTCCAGAAGCCCATGTGCCGGCCCGACTCCACAACCACCCCACCCTCATTGTGGGGTTACAACGAGCAACTGCTCAAGCCCGTCACCGGTCCGGGTTACTTCATGACGAAGCCGGCCGAGGCGGGCGAGGTCGTCATTGACTATCTGTCCGTTCCTTCCGGAAAGCCTTCCGGTTGGCCGGAAATCCTGCCGAATTCAGCCGGCCTGAGCCGTTTTGTCTACTATCAAACGAGGGACTTCATGCGGGGAGTGAGCAAGCACGTTTCCATCGGGCGAGCCACGCGGAACGGCAAACCGATGAACAACTGGTTTGTCCTCTGCCGCGAAGACGCCTAGGGGTTTTAGGAGCCTCTAACAGAATGCCGATTCGTAGGGGAGCATCTTCAGTTGCTCCCTCTTGTCGGGAGGGTCTGAAGACCCTCCCCTACGCATTCTATTGGAGGTTCTAGGAAACCAATTCGCATCCGGAACGTCGGGCGCCCGGCGGTCGAAGTCTAGGGGACGTCCCCTGCCCCCTTTTCCGTTTCCTTCCCCACCTTACCTACACCCATCGATGCTTTGATTCGTCCGACCACGTCGGTCGCGATCTCGCGCACCTCCACGGGCACCGTGATTTCTTGTCCAATGTACATCCGGAGTCCGGCCATCAGCGGTTCGAATCGCCCCGCATGCGCGGAGGCCTCAATCCGTCCAAGGACCTCGCCTGCCAGTCCCCGGGCCGCAAGTTGGATTGCCAAGTCAATCACGTCTTCCACGAATCCCTCCCAATTCGGACTCTGAGCAAGAAGCGCTTCACATGTGGAGAGCGCATCGGGCAGTCGATTCATGCGCAGATACACTCCGGCCTTTCCGGATGTACAGACTACACGCATCTGTTCGAATGACGATTCTTCACGAGTGCTACAGAGCACGATTGCATCGTCGTAACGAGCAAGGCTCTCCTCATCGCGACCGATAAACTCCAGCAAAAGCGCCTTCAGCATGAGCGCTTTGATTCTTCCCTCCACGCTCGCGGCTTCCTCACGCCCCACGAGTTTTTCCACAGCGGCGTCACACATCGCGATGGCCCTCTCGTGCTGTGAATCTCTGCCCAGCGCGAAGCCTTTCTCGATCAGCACATCGGCGACCCGTTCGGGCGTCGCGAGATCCGGGCTGCGGTCGAAGCGTGAAAGTACATCGTCAAAAATCCCAATCGACTCCTTGTAACGACCTTGTTCCCGGAGATCCTGACCCTTGCGGAGGAGGGCAATAACAACCGGCTCGGCAAGAGCCAACTCATTGTTCTGGCCGGAGAGTGACACGATATCATCATAAACCGCAGCGGCTTCCCGCGGCCGCCCAAGATCACGCAAAGCGTCGCCTTTTCTTACCAGTCCGCTGGCGACTAGATTCATGACCGCCGTTTCCTGCCGGCCGTCAAGCCGTCGCGCCATTTCATCGATCGCGGCAATTCCTTCTTCCTTGCGACCCAGTCGCACCAGCCCATCACTTCTCATGGCATATGCAACGCCCACCAAACGGGCAAACCTCGGGTCGGTCATGTTTCGATAGCGTGAGATGAAGTTGTCCAAATCCGCTACGGCTGTTTCGAAGTTGCCCTTGACCATGTCCACGACAATTGATGAAAGGGCCGACCGCAGTTCCCGGAGTTCTCTGTCCTGAGATTCCCCGTCACGGAGCAGATCCCCACCTTCGATGGCTTCGATCAGCGCTCTCGTCTCCGGCCATTCTCGAAATGTGCTATCCGTCGCTGACAAGACTTCCATCCCAACCACGGGTTCCGTGGCAAAACGTTTGCGGAGATAGTGCCAAGCTTCAAGGTAAATCGGTCTATCCTCCGTTCTTGCGGCAACCGCTTCCTTCGAAAGAGCCGCCGCGAACTTGACGGGGCCGTAAAAAGGAACCATGAATTCGACGACCCCGCGCGCGCGTTGGGCCTGCGTGCCGCTCTGCCGCATGAGGAGATAAAGGTTGAACAAGCGTTCGGCCACTTGGTAAAGCTTCTTCCGACCTTTTTGCCCCATCTCAACCTCCATGACCGCCCCTCTCTGGACCAGACGTCCCATGATCTGGCTGCACTTGTTCACGTTTTCGCGGGCCAACCGTGCCGCTTCCCGGGCGCCGGCCGGCTTCCAGAGTTCCGCAAGAGTCACAAAAACCCGGCGTTCCAAGGGGGACAGACCTTCGATACATGCCTTGAAGTACGTCGTGTGGTCGTCGATCAACTCGTCCAATTCGCCGAGAATCTCCCGAAACGGACGCCCGACTGAAAATGAAGCCAAAATTGCCACAAGCCTGGGGTTTCCACCGGTCAATATTTGGACGGCTCTCGCTCGCTCGCCCTCCAACTCCGATTTCACAACGTTCTCCCACATCGATTTGCATTCAGCCTGGGTCAAACGTTCAAGCTTGATCTCACGGAAAAGTTCGTACATGGACTTCTTCGCTTTCTCCACCTCATCAAAACGTTGCGTGGCGGTGGCCACCATCATGATTCGGGAATCCCCCAGCATCGTCTTCCGAATGTCCCATCCCGCGTCGTCGCTCGCCTGCTCGTCGAACAGCAGGTTGAAGTTTTCCACCGCGATCAGGAGGCGTTTCCCCTCCTCGTCAGCCAATTCAAAAAGCCGGGCCAATACCTGTTCACGGAGACGCTCGGGGTCCTGCTCTATCCGCAGCTTCTCGTGGGCGGCTCTCCACCGTTCAGGATTTCTCACGCCGCAGTCCGGCACGATCCGCAGGGCCTCGAGCCACAACTCCCCGGCCGTGGAGATGCTGTATGCCTCCTCGGGTAGGACGATCGGAAGCCACCGATTGCCGAGTCCCACCGTCTCTCGAATCGCCAGGGCCAATCGCCTCACGAGCATGCTTTTCCCGTAACCCCTCGGGCCTATCACAAGGACGTGCTGATTGGCCTGACCGGTGTTTTCCCTCACGATCCGGATGAGACTCTCCAATTCAGCCAATCGCACCGTGAAGGAGGCGCGCAGTTCCTCCGGTGTGAGAAATGCCGGATTATGCTTGATGATCCGGGCGGGCATGGCTATCGATCCGATCCAGAGGGTGGGACGTGTCCTTGTTTGAAACGCCTCTCCCACCAATCCCGCAGCAGTAGCGATTGAAAGACGTGGCCGTTTTTCTTCTCGTCAAACCGGAGATAGCCGTCGTGTTCGAGCACTCGGAGGACGTTGCCCAATTCTTCGCCGGGGTTTGCGCCTTTGGGGAGCGCGCGGCGGGCCAGCGCCTGCGCCATCGCGCCGTCAACCACCCCGTTGACCGCCGCTTCAGTCAGCAGGTCGGGCGCAAGTGGGACGTGTGCGGACCCGAGCACCCGCAAGAGTCGTTCTTCGTAGTCGGCCAACTCGGCGTGGCCCCTCGTTCCGAGCATCTGCTCCGTGTAGACCCGCTCAACATCCCGCACGGTGGCCGTTTTCGATCCCCTCCGTTCACAATCGTCGTGGACATGCCCGAAGTACATCTGTACATGGTGGGGCACGAGCCAACCCAGCCGATTAAGCATTGCCTCCCTCACCCCTTGAGGGATGGCAAGACCATACGAGCGGGCCAGCGCCTCCAGACAGCCATCCGCAACCTCGCGCGACCAAACAGGAAGGTCGAATGACCTCAGATGCCCAATCGTGTGGCTCAGTTTCACTCGATGGAGGACCGGCTCAAGACCAATCGATCCGCACAGGACAACGCGGACGTGCCCCTTGTGCTCCTGACACATCTTCCTCAGCCAAGACAAGAATACGCCCGCCTTTTGTATCCCGTCGGTCGTCGCATCTTGTGCCCCACCCCGCAGGAGGCGGTCCACCATGATGGGCAGTTCATCAAAACATGCTACGACCGGTTTCTCCGCCTCCGCGAGCGCGGCGAACAGACGCTCCCCCTTGACCTGCCAGGCTTCAGCGGTGCCTTCCCGGATTTTCAACTTCACAACATCGATCGACACTTCATCGACCTTGTCGCGGATGCCCTCGACTACGGTCTTGAAAACATCCAGCGTCAGCTTCCAGAGGTTCTTGTAAGGCTGGGTGGCCATCGAGAGGGCGACGATGACATCTTCCGGCGAGGAACAATCCTCGACGTCCACGAACAGCAGAATATCCCTGTCTCTCGTTCTCAACCGGCGTATCATCTCTCGGAGCAGACTGGTTTTTCCCACTCGCCGAGGAGCAACGACCAGGATATTCTCCCCTCCGTCTATCAGTTCAGTGAGCCGCTCGATTTCATGGTCCCGATCCCAGAAGTCATCGCCGTCCACCCAAACTCCGACCTTGTTTCTGAGTTCCATCGATGTTGCCTCCATACATATATCACAACACTACCGTTGCCAACAGTATTGTTGTAATAAGTATTTACATTCTTGTCAAGTAATTTCAGGTAATTAGTTGGCTACGACGAACTCTATTTAGAGCGTCTAACAGAATGCGTAGGGGAGGGTCTTCAGACCCTCCCGACAGGAGGGAGCATCTGAAGATGCTCCCCTACGAATCGGCATTCTGTTAGACGCATGGGGAGACTGTCAGGATCCAGTTCTCCGACGCCGTTTTCCCTACTCGACGGGGGCCGGGAGGACCCTGACGATGGTCCCAGAATCGGTCGGAGGGTCTACTTCGAGACCAGAAACTTCGAGAACGGAGGGGGATTCGTGCCGGGAACGACGGCGTACTTCGAGTAGTCCGTGATGCCGATTTCCTTGAGGACGTCCTCATCCATGACCGCGCGGCCGGTGTATTCCGACGGCTTCCGGGTGACGATGGCCAAGGTGGCATCGCACATGATCTCCGGTGTTCGCCACGTTTCTTCCTGGCCCGGCCAGAAATGCTTGGTCGCCTGCGACTCGATCGCCGTAACGGGCCAGAGCGCATTGACCGCAATGTTGTGCTCCCGCATTTCCTCCGAGAGGGACTGCGCGATGAAGGTCATGCCAAGCTTCGAGAACATGTAGGCCGTTTTTCCGGGCGCGCGGTCCACCACCATCGGAGGCGACATCATGATGATGTGGCCATACTTGCGCTCGATCATCCGTGGAAGCACGGCTCGGCTGCACAGATACGCCGCGCGGGCATTCACGCCCAGAACCAGGTCGAATTTCTTCGCGGGCGTGCTTAGAACATCCGTCAGCGAAATGGCGCCGGCGTTATTGATGAGAATGTCGATCCGGCCGAACTTCTCATAGGTACGGCGGACCATGTCGTCGATCTGTTCCTCGTGGCGTACATCGAGCTTGACGGCCAAGGCACGCCTCCCGAGGAACTGGATCTCCTTGGCCGTTTCATGAATGGTACCCGGTAGCCGGCCATCGGGCTGATCGGTTTTCCCGGTCACCACCACATCGGCCCCTTCCTTCGCAAAGGCCAGCGCCAGCGCCTTTCCGATGCCCCGGCTCGCGCCGGTGATGATCGCCACTTGGTCCTTGAGTCGCATGGTCCCGGATGCTATGCATCCCGTGTGCCCGCGTCAAGAACAAAATCCGACTCGTTCCCTTCCCGGCCAATCGCGGTATACTCCCAACGATGAAAGTCGGCGAGGTCCGAAGGGTGCAGGCGACGACCGCCACGCCGAGCGTGAAGGCGCGGGTGGAAGAAGCGGGTAGTGGCTCCTCCTTTTCCAATGTTTTCGATCAGGCCCAGGACCAGCAACTTCGCGAGGAGCTCCAGAAGAAGATGAAGGAGATCGATTCGGCGGCGGACGGCCTCCGCAAGGACATCAATGCCGATTCGCTGTGGGACTACCGAAGCCGCGTGAAAGAATTCGTCGAGATCATTTCCACCCGCCTCTACCACGTCCGCGGCAGGGGCGTGCTCCAAACGATGAAAGTCATCGATACGGTCAATGCCGAACTGGAGGAACTCACCCGGATCGCGATGGAAGGGCAGAAGAACATCCTGCGTGTCGTGCAAAAAATAGAGGAAATTCGCGGCCTCCTTCTTGATCTCTACTCGTGACATGAGCTTCGCCGACATTCACGGCCAGGATCGGGCGATCGGCCGGCTGCGTGGTTTCCTTCAAACCGACGTCGTTCCACAAGCCCTGCTTTTCGTCGGGCCCGAAGGGACCGGGAAAGCCAAAGCGGCCCTCACGTTCGCCAGAGCCCTGAATTGTGGGCGGACCGACCGACAAAATGAACGAATGCAAGACTTGACACCATTTCAGAGGCGAATCGAGCCCTGTGGGTCCGGTGAGGAGGCGTGCACCTCCTGCCGATTGATCGCCGCCTCCACGCACCCGGACGTCCTGGCGGTTGGTCCGGATGAGAGCCGATTGAAAGTCGATCAGGTCCGGGAGGCCCTCGAAATGATCCGCCTCCGGCGTCTCTCCGCCCGAAGGCGAGTGGTCATCTTTCTCGACGCGCACACACTCATGCTCCAGGCCGCCAACGCGCTGCTGAAAACCCTCGAAGAACCGCCGGAGGCCACTTCGCTCATCCTGGTTGCCCAAGGAACGCGGGGGATTCCTCTCACCGTCCTCTCCCGTTGCTGGCCCGTGCGGTTCTCCCCATTGCGAGAAGGTACTTTGAAATCCACCGTCGATTTCTCCGGACTTTCCCCCGAGCATGCCGAACGAGTCGCGGCCTACGGCCACGGCATTCCCGGCAAGGCGGCCCGGTACGTCGCGTGGTTCAAGTCCGGCGAGGCGATGAAGTTCCTCAGCGCATATTGGTCAGGGGTTCGCGAGGGCGGCGGCTCGGCCCTCTCCTTTTCGGAAAAGTACGGGCGGGACAAGGAGGATTTCGCCTCTCGCTTGGATCTGCTGGCGGACGCGCTCAATGCGGGTCTCGTGAGAAGCCTGTCCCCCGCCGAGAAGTCGCCCTATCCTCCGAAGGTCTGGCTGGGTCTTGTCGAGAGCGTGCTCCACGCGAAACGATTTCTGGATGTCAACGCCAATCGGAGACTGATGCTCGAAGGGCTGATCTACGAAGCGCGCAATGTCGCAGGCGTAAAGCCTGCGCCTACAACTTCCAGCCCGGGGCCCCGGTAGCCGCGGTCTTCAGCCCGCGCATCCAACAGGCACGACCTCAGACCGTCCTGAAGAAAATCCACCAGTCGAGAACGAAGATCGGGATCAGAAGCGGGATCGAGTACTTGAACATGTACCCGATGAAACTCGCCGTCGGCACGCCGGACTGCTCTGAAATCGTCTTGACCATGAAGTTCGGCGCGTTGCCGATGTAGGTGTTCGCTCCGAAAAAAACCGCGCCCATCGATATCGCGCGGATGTAGTCCGCGTGATTCACCAGGAGATAGTGCACGGCTTCATGCTCGGGCGCTCCCGGCGCCTTGAGGCCCATCGCGGCACTCAGGAAGTTCAGATAGGTAGGCGCGTTGTCCAGAAAGCTCGATAGGATCCCCGTGGCGAAAAAGAAATGGCCTGGCGAGGATACCCCCAGCGTCGAGGCGTTCTGTTCCAACCAATCCAGCGCCGGCATCATCGTGGCGAAGATGCCGGCGAAGAGAATCGCCACCTCACGAATCGGCTCGAAATTGAACTCGTTGAACTTCAACGCCTCCTTGTTCGAGAACTTGTAAGCCAGCACGGAAACCGCAATCATGATGATCTCCCGAACCGGCGTATCGAGAAAGACGGAGCCGAGGATGACGGCCAGGAATCCGACATTCTGAATGCCCTTGAAGGTGAGTTTGTGGGGCACCTCGGGGAGCGTCGAATTGACCTTCCTGTAGTGGTAGGTATCGATGGCGAAAAACAAGGCGAGAATCAGTCCGTTCGTAAACGCCCAGATCGGCCAGACATTCTTGAAAACCCAAAAGAACGGGATTCCTTTTAAGTACCCGAGGAAGAGCGGCGGATCGCCGATGGGCGTCAACGCGCCGCCGCAGTTGCTCACCACGAAGATAAAGAAGATCACGTGGTAGCCCTTGATCCGGGTCTTGTTCAGCCGGAGGTACGACCGGATGAGGAGCATCGATGCGCCCGTGGTGCCCAACAGATTCGAGACGACGGCGCCGAACAGGAGGAGCAGCGTGTTCGCCAGCGGCGTCGATTTCCGTTCGATGTCGATCAGGATGCCGCTCGACACCACGAACAGGGAGCCGATGAGGCAGATGAAACTGAAGTATTCCACCAGGGTGTGCCAGGGTCGTTCGTAATACCGGAGATAACCCAGGTAGTACGCGACGCTCACGACACCCAGAACAAGACTGACGTGGGGATAGTGCTTTTCCCACCAGTGCTTCTTGAATAGAGGAACAAACGCGATGGCGAGCAGGAGCAGGGCGAACGGCGTGGACATCGCCAGCGGGATGTCCGGACGGATCGCGTGGCCCGCGGCTTCGGAGGCGAAGGCCGGCGTCATTTCACACCGACCGGCGATGGGATGGAAACTCTCTGCCCGATGCGCTTGTTCACATCGTCAGCCCGGAGAACAGCATCGGGCTGTGGTTCGCGGTCATGAAGAACAGCATCGGAAGCGAGAGCCAGGCATTGGTACGGGATGCCAGAAAAGCGCGACGCGCGCACAGGGGCTTCTCCTCCGGAGTCGCCTGCACCAGTCCCAACACTTTCTTCTGGTTCGGCCAGATGATGAGCCAGACATTCAGGAACATGATCGTCCCGAAACCGCCGCCGATGGCGATGAAAAGCGTATTGGGAGAGGCGATACTGGGATCGATCCACGCCACGCCCGCCACCGCGAGAATCAGCGCCACCGCGCCGATGATCACGGCGAGAAGTTTCCCATTGTTGAGGGCGCCCTTCGCCGGCTGAAGGAGCGAGTAGATGATCGCATACGCCACGCCAACCACCACGGCCCACTTCAGCAGGGCTGCTTTCGGCGCCGCCAGATGGATAAAGTAGATCAAGCCGGAGACGAACGTCACCATGGCCGAGTGCCTGAACCAATAGAGGGCCCGCGGTTGAAGCTTGGGATTCACTTTCGGCTTCACCTCCGCTTCCAATTCTTTCTGGAAGGGCACGTTCACCAGGTTGAAAAAATATAGGAGGCCGATCCATAGAACACCGGCCACGACGTGAATCCATCTTAGAACCAGCAACAGAGTCGCTTTGTCCATACTACCTCCTCATCCCTGTCATGAAGTTCGAACCTTGCAATACGATTGATCTTCCAAGAGCCTCTAACAGAATGCGTTGGGGAGGGTCTTCAGACCCTCCCGACAACAGGGAGCATCTGAAGATGCTCCCCTACGAATCGGCATTCTGTTAGAGGCTCTAAGTATCGGTGCGTGAAACCTACCGGGAGCCGATCCTATTGTCAAACACTTCCGGACACGTTTGGCTTGACACCTTTCAATGGACTCTGGTAGTCTCCTTCCAAAGGAGAAAACCATGACAGACACTCGCTCTTGGTGGCCTGCTCCTCGCCGCAAACCGCGCGGCCCAGCGAAGCCGATCCAAACACCCAGCAAGTAGCCGGCGGTTCAGCTTGGGACAGACTCCTTTGCTTGGAAGTCTGTTTCCCCTCCCCAACTGAGCCGAAGCAACCCCTGCGATAGGTCCCGGGTGCGCCGGAGTTGCACGCCAATATTGACATCCATCAATAGTTCGGGTAGTTTTCCAAGCTGGGAATGCGCGGGATATCGCGCACCCAAGTTCGATGAAGGTTCTTCTCGTCCAATCGCCTCGTTACTACTGGCCTTACGTCGGTGAGGGCGACAATCACCTGATGCCGCAATGGATGCCCTGTCTCGCGGCGTCGATCCGGCAGGCGGGTCACAGCGTACGCGCGGTCGATTGCATGGCCTCCCACATCGGATGGAGAAGCCTCGCCGACATCATCCGAGAAGAAAAGCCCCACGTCATCGGCGTCGGCGAGAATCACTGCCTCTACGCGCAGGAAGCGATCAAGGTCTTCCAACTCGCGAAGTCGATCGATCCCGGCATAAAGACGATTGCCGGCGGAGTCCATTTCACCAATTTGGTGGAGCCGAATCTCATGGCCTATCCCATCGACTACATCGCGATCGGTGAAGGGGAGAAGACTTTCGTCGAACTATTGGACGAACTGGAGCGTCAAAATCCGCGGCCCGACAAGGTGACGGGACTCGCTTATCGCACCAACGGCCATGTCAGCCGGACCGCGCCGCGCGTCCTCGAGCACGATCTCGACACTTACCCCCTGCCCGCGTACGACCTCATGCCGATGGAGCAGTACGGGAAATCGAAATACCTCTTCGCGCCCGGCGGGACGACCGCCCAGCACAGCCGGGGGTGCGTCAGCCGCTGCAATTTCTGCGTCTGGTGGGTGCAGAACGCGGATCGAAAGATCATCAACGGTGAGGAAAAACTGTTCCCCCGCTGGCGCACGAAAAGCGTGGGGAGGACCGTCGAGGAAATCGAGATTCTCAGCCGGCGGTACGGGAAGAATTTTCTCGTGTTCGTCGACGACGCCTGGAACATCGACTGCCACTGGACCGACAAATTCGCAAACGAGATGGCCCGCCGCCATCTCCCCACCCAGTGGTTCGCTTTCATGCGCGCCGATTGCATGATGCGGGATGAACGGCTGGGCCTCAACGAAAAACTCGTCCATGCGGGAATGACCCACATCAGCATCGGGGTTGAGCGCCATCAGGACACCGATCTCGCCGAAATGCGGAAGGGATTTTACAAGGACGACTTGACCCGCGAGTGTTTCGGCATGCTCAAGCGGAATCATCCGACGGTGTTCCGACAAGGAACCTTCATCGTCGGTATCCGCGACGAAACGCGTGAAAGCATGTACCAGCAACTCCAGTACGCGAAGGAATTGGGACTGGATTATCCCGGCTTCCATCCTCTCACGCCGGTCCCCGGCACGGAGGTATGGGAGGACGCAAAAGCCCGAGGGTGGATCGAGGTGGACGATTTCTCCTATTACGACTGGATGACGCCGATCATGTCGAGCACCCATCTCTCGCGCCGGGAGATCGAGGAAATCCTCATCGACATCAGCCGCAAATTCGTCGGCCTGCGATGGCTCATGCGGGGCCTCGCGGATCGGCACGCCTACCGCCGGAACATGTACGTCTGGTGGCTCCTGGTCAGCCTGCGCATCGCGGCGGACGCGCTGCGACAAAAACTCAATCCGTTCCGAAAGAGCGTGTATACCGCGCTCGTCAAGCCGACCTGGTATGATCACTGAAACCTTGTGCGCGTAGCTCTGATCAATCCGAACATGGACAGCCTGAAGGCCGTCGGGGCCTTCAGCAAAGTGTACTGCGTCATGCCCCCGATCAACCTGGGTTACCTCGCCGCCGTGCTCGAAAAGGAGGGACACGAGGTGACCGTCATCGACGAAGCCGCGGAAGGGCTGAGCCTCGCGGAAATCATCGACCGCCTCCGACGGGCCTCCCCGGGCATGATCGGCATGGGCTGCCTCACACAGTCCGCGCCGCATGTCATGGAAATCAGCCGGGCCATCGCCGGGGCCTTTCCCGGCCTCCCCCGCGTGATGGGCAACACCCACGCGGACTATTTCGCGGAGCCGATTCTCCGCGAGGGTGATGCGGACGTCGTGGTCCACAACGAAGGGGAATACACCTTCGCCCACCTGGCACGAACCTTCGAACACAAGGGCGACTTGCAAGAGGTCGAAGGGATTTCCTATCGGGACGGCGACCGGATCGTCCGCACGCCCCCGCGAACGATGCAACCGGATCTCAATCGGATCCCCTACCCCGCGTGGCACCTCTTCCCGCGCTCCCGCTACCGGCTTTTCACCTTCGCCGAAATCGAGCGGCCGGGCACGCTCATTCTCGGGTCTCGCGGCTGCCCGTTCAAGTGCAACTATTGCAGCCTGCTCATCATGGGACACGACCGCCGGCGGCGCACGCTCGAAGACATGGCCGACGAAATGGAGTTCATGCACGAAACGTACGGCTACAGGCAGATCTCGTTCATCGATCCGATTTTTCCCTTCAGCCGGAAGGAAGGATTGGAGTTCGCTCAACTCCTCGTGAAACGGGGTCTGAACCGGAAGATCGTGTGGACCACGGAAACCCGCGTCGATCTCGTGACGCCGGAGCTCCTCGAGGCGCTGAGGGAGGCCGGCTGCCGCAGGGTCATGTACGGATTCGAGGTCGGCTCCGAGGAAAGTCTCGATGCCATCGACAAGGGAACGACGATTGACAAGGCCCGCCGCGCGGCCAAATGGACGAAGGAAGCGGGCATGGAAATCATCGGCTTCTTCATGGTCGGTTGCCCCGGCGAGACGCTGGAATCGATCGACCGTACCGTGCGGTTCTCACATGAACTGGACGTGGATTTCGCGAAGTTCAATGTGTTCGTCCCGTACCCCGGCACGGAGATCTTCGAGGAGTTCAGCAAGAAGAACGGCGGTCTCCCCACGGATTGGGTGCGATACACGAGCTACCCGACGGGCGGAAACCCTCCCGTCTACATTCCGCCCGGACTGTCCGTGGAACAGCTCATCGTGGCCCAGCGACGAGCCCACCGGATGTTCTACCTCCGTCCCAAGATGATCGCGAGACACATGTTCAAAATCCGCACGATTCCTTTCTCTCATATGGTGTACGGCGCCCTCGGTCTTCTCGGGGAGAACTGAATCCCTGCTCACAACGCGTCAGATGGGCGAGACCAGTACGCCGCGGGTACCCGCCCGGCCCCGCCAGATGTACAGACCCGGTCCACACAAAGCCAATGCGGGCGTGATCTTTGCAGCTTGCCGAAGAAAATTCTACAAGGTGGAGGCGGACGGTTTGGCCAGCAGGAAAGCGAATTGGGTACGATCGTGCTTGAACTCAATGCCCCCGACGTTGGGCAGCCTCCTCAGAAGGGTCTGCACTTCGGACGCCTCCCGGGACCTTCGGATCGATTCGAGCGTGGCCTTGCGGAGGCCACGGAGCAGATGCACCCGCTCAAGGAGTTCCAAGTAGACTCGGAAAAGACGCACTTTCCAGTGACTGCGACTGAAATCCCATAAGACCAACCATCCTCCCGGTTTCACTACCGCCCACATCTCCCGAGCCATTTGTTCCGGATTCTCGAAGTGATGGATCGATCCCTCCGAAAAGACCAGATCGAAAAACAGCGGGCGAAATGGAAGCGATTTCGCGTCGTTACGCACGAGCAAGACCGGATTTTCGGCGGTCGAGTATTTCCTACACAGGCTTAGAATCTCCCGGTCCACATCGGATCCGACCCAGATGGACGGAGACGACGGCATTCTCCTCCGCATGATCTCCGTCATCACGCCGCTCCCAATTCCCACGTCGAGCACGGACCGGATATTCCCGTTCCAGAGATGCTGCCATTTCTGGACACGCCGGTCCGCATAGGCAACCCGCCTGTCCCAGCTCTGGCGCACGAACTGTTCCTTGGTGATTCCCTCGAAATCGCTTCCCGGCGGAGTGTGCCCGTCGGGGGCGTCGCCTTCCCGGCAGACCGAGGGAGAGGGAGAGACCCGCGATGGAATGGACCGCGGTCCCGCGCTAAATGGGTCGATCAAATTCGACGATTCGCCCAACATGGGGGAGTGCATCCTTCTCCAGATACTTTGAAAGAATGAAGAGCGTATTGCCCGCGAGAATCCGTTCGCCCAGAGGTCCCTCCCGAATCACAAAGGTTGAGTTCTGACACTCCAGGTCGCATGCCTTGATCACCGGCGTGGCATCCGACGCTTCCCGAACACGGAGCCGGGCCACCGCACATAGGCGCGTCGTGGTCAGGTACCGGAACGGCACGTATAGGGCAATATCCAGCCGTGGGCCTATCATCTCGAACAACGCCGTGTCCCAAACGTCGGTCTCCAGGCCCCGAAATCCCAGTTCGCAGAGCAAACCGATCAGCGGCTCGGACACACGGGTGGCGAGCGGAGTTGCCCTGCCGTCGTCTCGAGGAACAAGTCTTGGGTCACGCGTTTGACGAAGGAGAAGGCGCCCAAGACGCAGGAGCAACCCGTTTTCGCGAGCGAGCCGGTACACCCCCCAGTCGTTAACAACCACCTCGTAGGGGTCGCCGACGGCCTTCGACAGGAGAGAGAATAGCTGCCCAATCCTGCGCAACCCCGATTCGCCAACGGGAGGGGTCAGAAGACTGAGGCGCTTGCCTTTGCCGCAAACGTCTTTCACCATCCGGTCGGCCCACACGGAGGAGGGGATCAAATGCTCGCAAAACTCCGAGCCAATGTAGAAGTGGTCGCACCGATCCAGCCAGGGAGAGAGATCCTCACGGGAAGGTGAGATGAACCTAGCCCTGACCACTCTACCAGGCATGCCGGGGGGAGTCCGGGGGGTAATAGCAGGTTCTCGGGCCGCAGTTCCTACCGAAAACGCGGCGGTACTCAAGACAGCTCTCTCTAGCATGGTCTGAGTCTCGCTTGAAACCTTCGTCCCCTTGCCGCGTCAGGGCTGACCGGATGAGGCGTATCGTCTGGGTCTTGCGTGTAGTCGTGCTTCCCCTGTTCACAATCTTGAGATACCTGATTCCTATTCGAACGAGGAGTGGAATGTCGCATAGAGCACATGCGGCGTAGACATCATGTTCTGCCAACACTTCTCGGACCTTTTCCTCGAGGGGACGTCCTCTCTCATCCATACCCTTGCCCTGCTTCCGCTCAATGCTCCTCGCATGAAGGCAAGCCAGAGCCGGCCGACCGGCGGCATGTCTCAGGCGATCCGGTACCAGGCGCATGGCGGCTTTGGCCGCATGGGTGGCCAGGAGCCTGGTCTGCAAAGAGCCCGGTATCTCGTGCGCGAGATTGCAGAAGCCGTCCTCGAAGGGGCAGCGATCGTGAAACACAAAGGCTTCGAACTCCAGCTCGGGGTAAGCGACACAGAGCCGAGCCATTTCGCGGAGGGTAACATGGCGGGGCAGGACGATCCTACGTATCGGGAACCGCAGGTAGAACTTGATCGCTTCCGTGTTGTACACCACGCCAAGACAGCTCAGAGTGAGAGGAAGGGGAAACCGACTGGTTTCCAAGCTCCGCAGAAGCCCCAAGTCCGCGACGATCACCCCGTCGACGCCCGCGTCCTGAGCCCGCAACGCCTGCTGCATCGCCACCCCCAGGCTCTGTTCGTCGTAGAAAGTATTGAGTGCAAACTGGACGCGCAGGTTGGAACCGTGGGCCATCTTGACCAATTCCCTCAGTTGTTTCTCGCCATCCAGATTGCAAAGGGGATTGTCGCGCCGGTTGGTGGACGATCGTGTGGCACCTGCCCCCCGAAGACCGCAGTACACTTCGGAAGCCCCAGCCTCTGCCAACGCGGGGGCCTCGGTTGGAAAATCCATTCCCGTTACAACCCGGATTTGTCCTCGGACGGTTGTGGGAGGGCCGGTCATCACATCGAACACGCACAGACTTCTATCGACAACATGCCGGCGAAACCACCCCGCAAAAGGCCATCAAGATTGGGGCCGAAAACTCTCCAACGCCCCGGCACGGGATCGTGTCGCAAATTCCCAAAGAGCCGAGAGTCCGCCCGACAGCACCTCGCGCACAGGTGTTTTCTTCAGCTGAAACAGGTGGCGGTAAATCATTCGGGGACGAATGTAGAACTTGAAATGCGCGATCTTCTGCATCTCGATCAGGCTGGCCGAACTCAACCGGTCATGCCGATACGGCAACTCCTTCGAGGGGTAAGCCCCGTATTCCGACCAATCGTGCGACCGGATGGCCCCGGCCTCCTCATATCGCCCGTAGAGCAGAGTCCCCGGGTACGGGACGACAAGGGGAAAGTTCGCCAGGTCCAAGTCCAAACTCTTCGCCAAATCCATGGTGCGGCGGAAGCTTTCCCAGTTCTCGCCGGGCAGACCGAGCATGAAGAATCCCACAACCTCGAAGCCGACGGCCCTCGCCGTCGCGACGGCCTCTCGCGCTTGGGCCACACTGGTGGACTTGCCCACCCCGCGCAAGAGGTCCTCGGAACCGCACTCAAGACCAAACATGACTCTCGTGCACCCGGCTTCGCGCATGGACTCACCGAGGGAGCGTGTAAACAGGTCCGGCCGCGTCTCCGAGACCCATGTGATTTTCTTGTGAAGTCTCCGGCGTATGATCTCCCCACACACCTCGTCACACTGGGCCGCGTTCACGGGGAAAATCGCGTCGACAAACACAACGGCTTCGATGCCAAAGTGTTCGATGAGGTATTCGATCTCATCTGCAACGTTCTTGCCCGACCGCCGGCGAAAGCCCGGCCGGACGATTTTCCAATGCGCGCAGAATTGACAGCGATACGGGCAGTCTCGCCCTGCGGCAACCAACATGACTTTTCTTGCAATTTCCGCCAGCGGTATGGCTCGGTACTTCGCCAACGGTGCGAGGTGCCAGGCTGGGAAGGGCAGCGCATCCAGGTCCACGATCGGCTCCCGGTCGCCCGTATCGTGGATGGCCCCTCCCTCGATATAAGAGAGTCCGAGGACATCTCCAGGGTTTCGACCCTGCTCCAGCCTTGCCGCCAACTCGGACATTGCCTCCTCCCCTTCACCCCGCACAACAAAATCTGCGTACCCTCGGAGGAGAAACTCCTCGCGAAATGTAACCGCATGCAAGTTGCCCATCACGACAGGCGCCAAGCGGGCCTCACGGACGCCTTGGCCGATCGCAACAGCCTCCGTGGCACTTGGAGTGACGCAGGTAATTCCCACGAGGCCGGGCCCAGCCTCCCCGATCCTTCGCACGACCTCCTCCGCGCAGAGTTTCTCCGCAAATGCATCAATCAAGACGACAGAATGCCCGCGCTGTTCGAGGACGGCGGCAATGTATAACAGGCCCATGGGCGGCAGGGCATGATTGTATCGCGCAAACAGTCGCATCGTTTTTCTCTGATCGCATGAAGGATTAACGAGAACGATTTTCATTGTGGTTCACTCCTCTCGCCTTGGTTCCATATCCCGTCCTGCCAGCAATTCCAGGTCCATTCGCGCAGGTCCAACCACCGGCAACCTCCCGCGTCGGCATGGAAATTGAGACGAAAGGCCGCCGGGATCGACATTTTTTCTCAATTGAGAAATGGTGTGGGGAAACCTTTTCCGAAAGTGGAATCCTTTGGAGTTCCGATGGACTGATCGGCTCGAGCCGTGCGATCTTCGATATCGGCCGCAGCCCGGCAGGGATGGAGTTGATGCCGGTGGCAACGGCGAGGAGCATCGACTTTCGCCTGTCGGGCTCACGCCGGTGATCCGTGACACCCACCCGGTTGCCGCCTGGACCGAATGCGGTATCATGAACCCGTGTCCAGAGTATTGCTGTTAAATCCCCCCGGCCGTCGCCGCTATATTCGCGACAACTATTGCAGCCACGTTTCCAAGGGAAGGTACCTCTATCATCCCATCGATCTACTCGTCCAAAGTGGAATCCTGAGAGCGCGGGGAGAACAGAGCACCGTTATCGGGGTGCTGGACGCAATCGCCGAAGGTCTCAAACCGGAGGAGGGCCTCCGCCGCGTACAGGATTTCCGCCCTGACTTTGTGCTGAGTCTTGCCGGAATTGTCTCCTGGCCCGAAGACGCCGTTTTCCTCTCCGCCGTCAAGCATGCCACTCGCGCCGAAATGGCATTGACGGGAGACAAGCCTCTGTTCGAATGGCCAGAAATGATGGACCGGCTGCCTTGGATGGACGCCGTCCTATTGGACTACACCACCGACGCATTCGCCCGACACGTTTTCGATGGTCATGCCGCACGGGGTCTGGCGCTCCGGGGCGCCCGGAGACCGGCACGCGCAGGCCCGGAAATGGGCCCCCCGAACCGAGTCGTGAATGTCCCCCCCCCTTTCTGGGATGCTTTTCCCCTGTCTCGTTACCGCCTGATGCAGGCGAGGCACCATCCCTTCATGACCGTGTTCGCAAGCCTGGGGTGTCCTTGGCGTTGTACCTTCTGTCCGATGGAACGCATCCCGTTCGTTCGGCGAGACCTCTCCAACCTGCTGGAGGAGCTGGATCAACTCCGCCGACTCGGCTACCGGGAGATCAAGTTTCGGGACCAAACGTTCGGGGCGGATCGCGACTACTATGAGCAACTTTGCAGGGGAATGATTGCCTATCGATTGGGATTCGGTTGGAGCTGCGAAACTCGAACCGATGTTGTGGACTATCCATTCCTTTCATTGATGAAGGAAGCCGGGTGCCATACGGTGATGATGGGAGTAGAAACTTCCACTCAGAATGTTCTTCGGCACACACGCAAGGGCCAGCGCCCCGGATCAGTGCCGAGTGCTTTCCAAGCTTGCCGAGAACTGGGAATGAAAAGCCTTGCTCATTTTATTATTGGCCTTCCCGGCGAGACCCCGGAAACCACGGAACGGCTGGTCGAATACGCTTTACAACTCCGGCCGACCTATGCGGCCTTCAATGTGGCCGGACCGGCGCCGGGAACGACCCTGCTGGATCGGGCCCTTGCGCAGGGCTGGTTACGCTCCAGCCGCGAGGCGATCGATAATTCCGATTCCTACCCACCCATGGAGCTGCCTGGATTTTCTTCCCGTGAAGTTTGGACATGGCACCGCAGAGCCGTCCGAAAGTTCTACCTGAGTCCATCCACGTGGCTCCGCATGGCCTCCAGCGTCAGGACGTTCCGCGAATGGCTTTGCCTGTTCTCGGAAGCCGTTTCCCTGCTTCAACGAATTCTGGTCCGGGCCCTTCGATGGAGTCCACACCCCCCAATCGCGCCATCCCCTTTCCATCCTACTGCCGGTCCTGACCATGGGACCGCCGTTCCGCACGCTGCGAGAGATGTTCTTCTCTCACGGCTTTTCTCAAGTTCGCCGACCTCTTGAGGATATCAACACCACGCGCTCCCGCCTTGCTGGCCGGGATCATCCTCACTTTCCTCGTCACCCGTCTCGCCACGCTCGGCTATTTTCTGGGAACGTTTGCCTCTTCGGTTGACGAGTTCATGTCCCAAGAACCCGCGCTGCGAATCCTGACGGAAGGCAGAACAATACCGAGCGACTATCTCCATACTCCTTTCGAGAGCCGCTTGTACGCCGCCTACCTCGCGATCCTCCATCGGATAGGCCTCCTCCCCGATCCCTTATCTTTCGAACCCCACTATTACCTGGCCAGCCGATGTATTTCTGCCGCGGCCGGAGTCGCGGCTATCTTTCTTTGCTACAGATTGGGCGCCCTGGTTGGAGGTGCATCCGCGGGACTCCTCGCGGCATTCTTTGTAGCCACCGCCCCCTTGCATTTCCTGCTCTCGGGCACTGCGGTTCCCCATACGGTTCTCTTGTGTCTCGTGACAAGCAGCTTCCTACTGGCCCACCGAGTCTCAAAGGCGCCTACGGTGCGACGGGACTTGCTGGCGGGAGTCCTCACGGGTCTGGCCTCTGCGCTCCGATACGATCCCCTGACCCTTGTGCCCATCGCTTCCGCCTACCTTTTTCCTCGAAAACATCTGCCCTTGTGGAGAATATTGGGCGGGATCGGCCTGATCCTTTGCCTCGCGTTGCTCCTATTTGTAGCTTTGAATCCATCCGTGCTGACGCAACGATCCGGCTTCTGGGAACCGGACCGCAACTATATCGTTCTCCGCTGGCAGCATCTTTTCAACAACGGGATTTCCACCGATCATCTTTGGCCCACCCTCCAGGCCCATTTCGCATTCGGAATACCCCATTCACTGGGCCTCACGACGGTCCTGCTCCCGGTGATCGGACTTTTGAAATTGGCGAGAATACGGAGTCCATGGTTTTGGATCTTCACCCTCTATGCCGTTACCTATGGGGTTTTCCTGATCTTGTTCGCCTGGCATCCATACCTCAGCCCGTATCTCCATTTCCTGCCGGTCCTATCGGTAGGGGCCGCCATGGCATTTCAGACCACCACCCCGCGGAATCCCGGTCACACCCTCGCGCGCGCGCGATTCGTTGCGATACTCCTATGCTTGATCTACGGTGTGATGAACGTAGGGAGCATGCATTCGCAATTCACCCGTTACGAACAGGCCGCCTCCTGGGCGAAGGCACACAGTTCGGAGGATCGACCCTGGGTGATCTACCTGCCCTTTCCGGTGAGAAAAGACATGGTCGGAATCCGGTCGCCCCGGCCGGACGACGTGGAAGCCTTGTTCACCCTGCCCCCCGATCGATATGTCATCTCCCCACAGCTCGCCGCACTCATGACCCAGCGCATGTACCCGGAGCGTACGCCGCACATCGTCGAGGCGACCCGCAGGATCCTTTCGAATCAAGATCCTTGCTATCACGTTGTTGAGCGATGGACGCCTCACTCCCCACTTGAGCCGCTCATGCGCCGGATGGCCGGTCCCTACGCGGACCCCTCCGCCTACGCCGTCGAAAAAACGCCCGGTTGCACCGGCTCTTTCACCTTTCGCCCTTGATGCACCCGGATACGCCTCGCTATGTTATGACGTTCGATCTGGAAGACTGGGCTGACGCGTTCTTGGTCCAGGCTCCAAAGCGGATACGAGAGCATCGCATTCGTGAGGGGCTGGACTGGGTGCTCCAGCTCTTGTCCGACGGCCATGCCGGCGCCACTTGTTTTGTGGTCGGCCGCCTGGCAAGGGAACATCCCGAATGGGTGCGTGAAATCGCGGGCCTCGGGCACGAGATTGCATGCCACGGACAAGACCATCAGAGAGTGGATAGACTCACCGCGGCGCAATTCCGGGAGCAGGCGCGAACTTCAAAAAGATTGATCGAGGATTTGACCGGACAACGGGCCGTGGGCTATCGTGCCCCGGGCTTTTCCATTACCTTCCGCGCTCCCTGGGCGTTCGACATCCTGAGCGAGGAGGAATTTCAGTTCGATTCGAGTTGCTACCTTGAGCACTGGCCATGGAGACTCCCCCCCTCGGGGATCCACGAAATCCCTCTGGCCACGGCCAGAGCAGGACCGTTCTGCCTGCCTTTCTCGGGGGGGACAACAATGAAATGGCTCCCTTACCGCCTGTTCGCCTGGGGTCTGCGGCGGGCCCGTTCTTCGTTTCCCGCCGTTGCCGTCTATCTTCACCCGTGGGACTTTTTCCCGCCCCCTAAGGGGATGGGAGGGGCTGCCAGTCATTACCTGTTTCATCGCCATCAAGGCAGGCATCTCTTTTACAAATGGCAAAGACTCTTGTCTGAGATGACGTGGGTTCGGGCATGCGACACGCTGCCCGAACACCTTCAGGCAGCCTCTGCCAGGCACGGGGTCCGCCCGAATCTTTCGAAGTGAAAGCGGACATCGCCCTCTTCGGCATCGGGGCCGGTCTCGGGCTTCTTTTCTGGGACCTCCCATTTGTCAAGCCGGGATACTCCCTCTTCATCAACCTCTCTTACTCCATGGACCTGGATCCATGGGACTTTTTTTTTCAACCGCAAGGACGAACCTACCGTCCCCTTCAGACGTTGTTGAATCTTGGACTGTACCATCTATGGGGGACCCGCCCTGGACCGTATCACCTTGTCCCGATGCTGTGCTTGGCCGGCACCGCGGTGGCGGTCCGCCATTTTCTCCTTGAAACGGGTGTTGGGAGAAGAAAGTCCTTCGCCATCTCCTGCCTTTCGTTCGCCACGCTTCCTTTCATCTATGAGACGATGGCAGGAACGGAGCCCGGCCTTATCTCCATGGCGTCGACCTGCGCGGCTCTGCTCTGTCTCCTCCGCTCGCGCAAGGGAAAAGTCCGATGGGGGTGGATGGCGGGATTCCTCGCTTTTTCCCTCATCACCCTGTTGTCGAAGGAGATCGCGCGTGCCTTCTTCATCCCCATCTTGCTGCTGACGGGATTCTTCTTCGGCAAACAGCGCCACATCCTGTACGGCATCATGGCGGTCCTCTCGCTGACGCTCCTGACCACCCTTCCGCTCATGCGCGCGGTGGACACATGGACGTCCGGCCGGATCGACATCGATGCGGGGATGGGATGGCCCTTCCTGGAAACCGCTCTGACGGTGAATGCCATGGCCATGATGTCCGCGTTGGGTCCTCAGGTGGGAATCCTCTGGCTTCTGGGTGCGGCGTGCCGGGCGCCCACTCGGGCCGCAAAACTTGTTCTGCTGGCCTGCTCTCTTGGCCCCGCCTGCGCTCTCCTCCTCTCTCCGCCCATCGGTTATGCCTTCTTCGCTGGAACGTTCTACTTTTCGGGCGAATCCGCCCGGCTTTTCGAAATCCTGGGCGGCTCGGCGGTCGCCGGTCTTGCGGCCTGGCTCGTGTGGGGCGATGACCGCGAACGATTTTTCTCTTCCGCCATCCTGACCACCTGCGCCGTCTATGCGGTCGTCCCCCTGATCTACAAGGAAACGCGCGTGGAACCGACGGCTCGGCATTTTATCTATTTGGTCCCCTGGTCGGTCGCGCTCACGGTCACGGCGCTCTCGCGCGCGTGGACCGTCACCTCACCACGATTCCCGGCCTGCGTACTGCGAGCGTGGACGCTCGCCATCGCGCTCAGTTGGTTCTATTCGCTCCTGGCGTTCAGCACCAATGCCGCATCCCAAGTGGGAGCGATTGCGCGAGCCGAGTGGAAGGGTCATGAGTATGTCCGAGATCAACCCAACGCGACCTTTCGCCTCCTCTCGCCCGGCGATGCCTGGGACCTTGCGAGCTACACCCTGGAGTTTCTGGCTCCAGATCGACTCCCAAGCTTCCTCCAGACACCGCGGATCTTTTCGCTCTCGAAAATCGCACGCACCCACGCCGCGCTGGGTTCTGGAGGCGAGTTTTGGGGATACTATTCGAGATCCGAAATCTCAGATCCGGCGGACCGGATGTTTCAGCAGTCCCTGAACTTTGACGAGTACTACGGCCGCATGGCGCGCTGGGAACACGTCTACGTCATGGAAGGCCTTAAACCTTCACCCTTGCTGTCGGATTTCAAGAGATTCGGCAAGGTGTTGTTCCGGCAGGAGGAGCGTTACACACGTCTGCCCTTGTGGTTCTCGCACGCGATACAGAGACGTCGTTTCAGACTCCCCCTGATCGAACATCGGATCTACCCGGTAGAAATATTCGAGCTTCTTCTGCCCTCGCTAGGACACTAGCGAGGGAAAATTGGCTGTCCGTCGGTCAAAGTTGCCTGCGGCCCGCATGTAACTGAGCGCCTCCCACCAAGCAATCCCCAAGATGTCCTTGTCCAAACCGGCGGACAGCAGCCGAAACCATGGCTGAAGCCGCAATCTTCTGCGTCCCGCCAAGAAACGGACCGTACCTTTCAGCGCCGGCCAACGAACGGCAAGGCGAAAGAGGTAGTACAAGTTGGCGATCCGCTCGTCCGAGGTGCTCCGCCGTTCGGGAAGCCATCCCTGAGTCAAGTCCGGGAGGTCGGTCGGAACGCTTTCCCCCAGGGGCGTTCCCGGCAAAGGAATGTACAGGGCCACCCGCGCGTCCGGGATGCCCACCGAAACGTTCCACTCCAAAGTCTGCCAAGCCTCCTCAAATGACTCCTGAGGCCACCCGATAACGTTCAGCCCCACGCATCGGATTCCAGAGCTTGTCAGCCTTCGGCAGGCCTCCTTGTATTCCCGATCCTTGCCCATCCCCTTCAGGGCTTCGCGAAGGCTTTCCCGCCCCGTTTCCACGCCCATGCCCACGGCACGGCACCCCGCCCTCGCCAGCAGCGGCACGGAGCGTTCGTTGATCATCGATGCCGTCATGTTGCAATAAAAAGGCAACGCCACTCTCGCGTGGTAGGCCTGCGCGAATTCTTCCAGCCAGCTCACATGGGATCCGAAGAGGTCATCCGAAAACACAACGAACTTGAGGGGATGCCGCGCGCGCACTCGCTCAATCTCGTCGATCACGCGGGCCACCGATTTGCGTCGCACGGAATGCTGATGTCCAGGCGCCAACCGTCTGATCCCCGATATGTAACAGAATGAGCAATCGTGAAGGCAGCCCCGGCTGGACAGGAACTTCTTCACGCTGAAGCGAGCCGCGGGGTGATATCGAAAGTATAGATCGCGATCGGGGAAAGGCATCTCGTCAAGCGAATCCACTCTCGCGAGTCCGACATCGGGTCCCGCATCTTTGGTCCCGAGCCCCGGGATCGACCCCACCTGCCCCCCTCGCTCCAGCGCGCGGCAAAGGTGTGAGACGGGGATTTCCGCCTCTCCCCGGCAAACATAGTCGACAGAAGCGTCTCGGAGAACGTCTCCCTGAAAGGTGGGCAAACTGCCCAGCAGGATGACGGGCCGGTCTAGATGGGCCTTGGCCTCACGAGCGATCCGGAGCGCCCAGCCTGCGGCCAGAATCGAACTGGGAATGGCTACAAGGTCGGGGCGCCACGCCGCCGCCTTCTCCCAAAGAGGTCTTTCGAGACGTTCGATCAACAGGTGGGTTTCGTTGCCTGAAGCCTTCAGGAATGCCGAGAGATCGGCGAGAACCGGTGATTCGTCGATCAGAGCATGTTGGACAAACAGAACCCTCACCGGTTCATACTACCCCCGCTTGGGAGCCTTGACAAAACTCCTGAGAGGAGGCGTATTTCATCCCAAGGATCGGCACATGACGTTGAAACCGCACCGCCAGGCCATGTCAAACCTCAGAAGGGGTTGGGGATGCGCTCTCGCCGCGGCGATGATCGCGGCGGGTTGGCTGCACCTCAAGTCTGTGGGCTCCGGCGTCCTCCCGGAGGAGCTCATGGCCTATGATGTGGCGCGAGGGATCGCAGCGGGTGAGCCTCCCCCGCTGCTTCTCAATTCGTACATGCTTCCGTTCTATGAGTATGCGCTGGCCCCCCTCACGGAGCTGGGCCCGATCTCGGCCAGGCTGCTGGCGAAAGCGGGCGCCGTCGGCTCCATCGGTCTGACGTTTGTGCTCACCCGCCTTTGGCTCGGCACTACACCCGCCCTATGGGCTTCAGCTCTTTTCGGCGGCTCCACCTTCCTTTTTTACCTGTCCAGTCACGGAGCCTACTTTCAAACCCCCCTATGGTCGCTTCTCACTCTCACGCTTTTCTCGGCCGGCTGGAAAAGGGCGTCCGGCATCCTGATCGCCGCGTCCGGTCTCTCCTTCGGCCTGGAGATGGGATTCCTTCTTTTCTTTTCCATCACTCCCCTCGTGATCGGGCTCTTCTGTCTTCTGGCCGGGACTTGGCGGAGAACCCTTCGCGTTGGCCTCTGGTTTGTTCTCGGCTCATCCGTGGTTCTCCTTCCCCTCGGTTGGTCGCTCCTCCGGAATCACCCGAGCGACCTGTTCCTCTTCTGGGACGCCTTGGCCGGGGGCGGTCCGCACATGCACATCGAGGTCAAGCGACCCTTGACGTCCCACCTCGTGCCCAAGTTCTTGGAGTTCCTCCAAGGTCTTTGGTACTGCCTGATCGGCCGTCTGCCGTTGTGGCCGCGGGTCGATCTTCTCGCCATCCCGCTTCTCTTTCTGTGCGCCCTCGTCGGCCTGCACCGTCATGCGAACAAGACGGCCCGAGAGGCCAACCTTTTCTTGCTGGCATGGTTCTACTCGGCCCTCGTCGTCCTTTCATGGATCGTCACCTGGCTGCATCCCCACGAATCCGCCGGGGGGGAGATCATGCTGCGCCCTCTGTGGTACTACTTGGTCCTTTTCCCGATGCCCTTCATGGCCATTGCACGTTTTGCGGGCGCGACGGATAGGGGAGAGCCACGCTCCAGGCGCGGAATAGTTCTGGCCATTGCCGCCTGTACCCCATTCCTGCAACTGTGGACCGTCGCCTCTGAAGTGATCCCCGTCCAAAACGCCAACCAACGCGCCGCTCTTGATTTCATTCGTTCCCGACTGAACCATGTTGATCTCGTGTTCAGCAACGTCAACATATTCAACTATGGCGACCTCAAGGAATTCCGGCCGGCCATCCGTCCGAGCCAAGACTTTTACGAATCACAGGGCCGATGGCTACCGGCGGATTCCGGTGCGTTCCTATCTCGCTTTCCTTACTTCATCTATGCCCGACAGATCACGGATACGTACAACGCAACGCTTCGGGGAGAGGCGGAGAGTCCTGTGCCCGCTCTCATCTCCTTCTCCGACCTGCCGATCCAGCCGCCGCACAGTCCATCCCCATCCAAGCCCATGGCGTTCAGGGAATTGAACATTGCCTACCTCCTCCGTGTAACGCCTGTAGGTCGGGAATCGCCCAGGATCGGGCCAACAACCTCAACGTCCGGAGTTGACCGTACGGAGCCGGCCCTACGCAAATCCTTCGCGGGGATCTCGCCCATTCAAACGTGGAACTTCGCCGGCCGGAGAAATTATGTCCTGTATGTCGTGCCGATATCGGTTCCCACAGCGGCTCCCGCGAAGTTCCTTTTCGAACCCCGCGCGGACGAATCCCTACCGGGATCATACGCGGGTACCCGAGGGCAGTTGTTTCTCGACGCCATCGGGTTTGGATGGGACCACAATCTATGGCTGGAGGAGGTGTCGGCCGTAGACGCAGCCGGCGAACCCAGGCGTGGCTTGTCCTCCGCTCTGTCGAACGCCTTCCGATGGAAGGTGGGACCGGGCCGGTATGTCGTTACATTGACCTGGTTTCACTCCTGCGTCGGTGATCCCAACCTGATGGTGGAGAACGTCCCCTTGCGACTCCTTCCGGCCGGAGACTGCGGGACCGGGGGCCGGCCGACGACTCTCGAGTCGTCTTCACCCGTCGAGGTGAGCGACGGCCGTCTGGACCTCGTCATTCAACCCACGCCTGGAGGTTGGAAAACATGGGGATTGGTTTCTCTCGAGATTAGGCCCATCGAGGCGTCCCTCGGGGCGCGCTAGTCTTCAGCCGCCGCGCGCTTCTTCGCGCGAACTCGGCCCTCTTTGCGGAGATTTCTCGGCCACCAGCAGGGATTTCCACGCCCATCTCGGGAAACGCGGCAACAGAAATCGATCCGCCAGCGCATCCACCTTGACGGTGAGGTGCAGCATGAGAAGGAGACCCTTGGCGGCCCGAGAGGACCCAAGCGCCAGCACCTCCGCGCAGTAGAGGATGAAATCGGAAAGGAGCGTGTGGTCACAACGACGGCGCACTTGGAATCCATTCTCCTCCAGCAATTGAACAATCCTATCCGGATCCATCGCGCTTTCATCGGGGCTCATGAGGCGGGTGCGTCTGCCGACCCAATTGACGATGGGACGGGAAATGTGTCCTCCATTCGGATCGACGAGAAAGAGCTTGCCGCCGTCTCTAAGAACCCTCCTGGCCTCCTGAAGAGCATCTACGGGAGACGAAAGATGATGAAACACCTGGGAGAGCCACGCGGCGTCGAAACTCGAGGATCGAAACGGAAGGACTTCGATCGCCGCCTGGACCGTCCTTCCTCCCGCGACCTCGATGTCTTCCCCGCAGACGGTCCGCGGCGATTTCGCCACACCCCTTCGAAGGTGCCCCAGCGAAACGTCCACCCCGATGGCCAAGCATTCAGCCTTCTCCTGAAAGTAGGAAGCATGTCGCCCGTCTCCACAGCCAAGGTCGAGAAGACGGAGCCCCCTGATCTCATCGAGGTCAACCAAGGCCACGGCCCGATCGAAAGTGCGCGCAGCCAGACCTTTCAGCCGGCCCTCCAGGCCGGAGGCGCCGAGTTCCTGAAACCAGAGTGTTCGGGAATCGTAGAAGGCCCTTTCATGGTCCCATCGAACCCCGCGGCTTCGAGCGTTGGCCGGGCCTGAATCGCGTGTTATTCTATCGGCCATGTCCTGCGTCATCCTGATTCACTTGGCGTTCGACCCTCCCTCCGGCCATGTCGACAAGAAGATCCGCTACCAGCGCATCCAAAGACGGCCCCAACTGGGCCTGCAATACATCGCGGCCGTCTTGGAAAACCTCGGACACGCCACCGAAATCTGGGACCAGGCGGTTGAGCGTTTCACCATGGAAAGCCTCCTGGCCCGGATGAGCCGCACAAAACCACTCTTCTTCGGCTACTACTCTCATTCCTTTGTCCGGGACAAGCTATGCCGTCACCTCCGCCAAATCAAGCCCATCGTTTCCTCAAAACTGATTGTGGGTGGGCCTGGTGCGTTGCACGCCAAAGACTTCCTGGAGGCAGGGGCGGACGGCGTGGTGCGAGGCGAAGCTGAAGCCGTCTTGCCTGCGTTGGTCCGCTTCTGCGGCGGCGAGATACCCGGAGGGTCGGTCCCGAGCTTCGCATTTTTCGAGCCGGGCGGGATCCACTCCACACCCACCGCGACCCCTATCGCGGATTTGGATACGTTGCCTTATCCGAAACGCGAACCTTTCCAACCCGATGCCTACCACGACTATTTCATACCCACGATGAGGTCCCCCTACGCAACCTTGATCACCTCTAGAGGTTGCCCCTACACGTGCACCTTTTGCGGCTCACCGACTCAATGGGGCCATAAGGTCCGACAACGGTCGGTCGAGAACGTCCTCAGCGAAGAACAGAAGGGACGCGTCCCCGCCTGGTGTCCTCTGTGTCCCACCCTTCAACCCGCCCCGGCCCACCGGGCCACCCACCGCGCGACGCGCGGATGTGCATTTTGCACCCCTACAGCTTCCGCGGCCCGCGAAAAGCGGAATTCTTCAGACTCTTGAGGCAAGCGGGATGCAACTTCATATCCTTCGGACTCCAGTCGGCGGATCCCGGGATTCTGGAAAATATCCAGCGCCATGCCGACGAACCGGACCACCTCGAAGAAAGCCTGCGATTCGCCCGGCAGAACGGCATCATGACCGTTGTGGATTTCATACTCGGCCTGCCCGGCGAAACCCGTGAGACGGCGGAACGCACGGCACGGTTCATCCAAACGACCCAGGCGGATTTGGTCAATCTACATCGGCTGACCCTGTTGGACGGAACCGAGATCGGCGAGCGATTCGACCCCCTTCATCCGCCGTGCAACATCTCGCAGGACGAATTGACGGAAATGTGTGAGAGACTGAACCGCATGTTTTACGGCAATCCGAGACGAATCGCCCGACTGGGCCTCGGGGTCCTTCGCGCGAACCCGGGGTGGTTTCTCCATGCGCATCGTTTCCTCGGCGCCTATCTGAATGTGTCGGGATTCTCCAGGCCGAGACCTCGGGCGGCCGCTTCAGCCGAACCCCGCTCGTCTACGTTCTTAGGACGCCCGCCGCTGTCTGAAACCACGCCGGGACTTGCGCCGGATCCTGCAAGACCCGCCACACCACCGCGAGCAGCTTCCTCGGCCTACCGTAAAATCTCAAATTCGCGCGCAGCGTTTCGGCCCTGAGCTCCGGCGAATAGTGGAAGAATGGCTCATGGATATCCACCAACATGTTGAAATGGGCGAAATCGAGAGGGAGGGAGAGGGCCAGAGCCAGGGTCTCCCGGACCGTCCGGGGTGTTTCCCCTGCCAACCCCAGAACAAAAAGCCCCGTAGCTTCCAATCCCACACTCTTGACCAGATGGACGGCCATTCGAGCCTGCTCAACGGTGGCCGACTTGAGGTGCCGGTCGAGGAGGGCCTGGCTGCCGGTTTCCAGGCCAAAGGAGATCTGGTGGCATCCGGCGCGCCGCATGAGGATCAGCAACTCTGAGTCCACCTCGTCCACCCGCGCCAGACATCTCCAACTGAACCGAACATTCCGCCGCAGGATCGCCTCGCAGATTTCGAGCGCCCAGTCCCGCCGATGCGTGAAAACGAGATCTTTGAAATTAATTTGCGGAATACCGTTGCGATCGAGGATCGCCGCGATTTCCTCCACCACATGGGCCGGACTGCGATAACGAACTTTGGCCCCGAACCACAAGGAATCCGGGCAGAAGGCACAGGCATAGGGGCAACCCCGCGACGCCTGGATCGTCGTATAGGGCGCCCGCCGGTCGAGAATGGAACGGTATCTTCTCACGTCCATCAGGCCGCGATCCGGGATGGGAAGGTCGTCCAGACGGGCGACCCAGGCGCGCTGCCCCAGCACCACCGCGCCGTCGCTCCGGTGGGCCAGGGAACGTTCAGGTTGGCCGCGCAGGAAATCCAAGAGCGGCATTTCGGGCTCTCCCTGGATCACGTAATCGACGCCGCCCGCCAACGCCGGTCGCGGGTCAACCGTAACGTTCGCGCCCGCGAAGAGGACCCGCAGATCCGGAAGGGCGGCCTTGACCGCCTGAATGAGCGCCAAATCATCCTCGAGGGAGTACCACGTTGAAATCAGGAGAAGGGCCGGTGCCGGTTGCTCTCGAAGGTATCCCGCGATTTCGCCGGCTCCCCATCCCCGCGAGTCCGCGTCCAGGAAGTCCGCTTTGAATCCGGAGGCCCGCGCCCACGTGGCCAGTCCGGCCAAGTCGACCGGCGGGTACGGGATGGCCGCCGGCAGGAGCCCTCCCGACCAGTCCCGGATCACGGCGACAGGCCGGCCCTTCCACTTGCCGGAAGGATGGAGGAACAAGATATCGTTCATGGATTCAGCCCGCAAATCCCAGGAAATAGCGGAGCCCGTGCCAGTAAGGCTTGGCGTCCTCCCATGATCGGATCCTTCTCAGGTGTTTCCAGAAGAAACCCGGTCTGAGATAGAAGCGTCGGTAGGCCCGCAGGAACATTCTCGAAACCTCACGCTCATCCTTGTACCCCGTGGGAACGAAGGACGGTTCCTTGAAGTGATAATCGTAGTTCTCCTTGATGCGTCCCATTTTTCGACACAACTCCAGAAATGCGTGGACTCCTCCCTCCGGGTAGCACAGGTTGAAGATCGCGTGGTCCAAGTCCAGTTCAATCGCGAATCGGATGGTCCGTTCCCCTTTTTCCGGAGTTTCGCCCGGCAGCGCCAGGATGAAAAAGGCCGCCGGCGAAATCCCGACTTCATGGGTCCACCGGACCACTTCCCGGGTCTGCTCGATCGTAATTCCCTTCTCCACCAAGTCCAACAAGTCTTGGCTCCCCGATTCGATTCCGTACGTGATCATCCAACAGCCGGCGTCCGCCATGGCCCGAAGGATCCCCCGGTCCACGGAATCGATTTTCGTCTCGCAGCTCCAGCTCACCCCCATTCCGCTTCGGGCCATGCGTTCGCAGAACTCAAACATCCACTTCCGACGATTGACGAAGTTATCGTCCTCGAAGTATATATCGCGGATACCGTACTCCTGTTGGACCTTCCGAATATCCTCAACCACGCGCTCGGGAGAATGGCGGCGGTACTTTACCTTGAATTGCTCCGTGAGGGCGCAAAACGTGCACTGGGCATAGTCGCATCCCCGGGCGGTGACCATGGGGAGCGTCGGGAGTCTTCTCCATTTGTGGGGAAGCGGTCGATACCTCTTGAGATCGTACAGACGCCAAGCCGGGGAAGGCAGCGAATCAAGATCCGAGACCAAAGATCGAGGGAGATTCTTTCTTATGCCCCCCTCGGGCAAGCGGTAGATGATTCCTTGAACGCCATGCCAATCCTCGCCCGCTTCGGCACGCGCGCAGATCTCGCTCAGGGTCTCTTCGGCTTCACCATAGACGAGGGCGTCGATCTCCGGGCATTCAAGGAGCGACTCTTCGTTCGTAGCCGTAACATGCGGGCCTCCCAGCAGAACCGGAACGGGAAAAGATCGCTTCAGTGTCCGAATGAGCGCGAACGCCTGCTGAGACCAGAGGGTCAGGGCGTTCACCCCGATGAGATCGGGACCGAATTCTCCGAGACGTCTCGTGATGACCCCCTCCGGAATTCCTTCCGCAAGGGCATCGATCAGGAGGGTCTGATGACCGGCTTTCTCCAGCATTGCTCCGATGTATCCGAGTCCCACCTGGGGCTGGATGGACAGATTCTCATTCAATTTGATGCCGTAGAGCTGCCTGTAGATGTTGTAGGGCGGAGTGACCAGCGCAAACTTCATGCGGCCTTCGAGTCGGAGGGGAACACACGCAGGAGAAGATCGTCCCAGAAACACCGACGGGCATCCAGCGAGGCATGGGCCCCAACCTGGATGTCTTCCCACGCCCTTCCTCCCGTCGCGTACTTCCCGATGAGTTCGGAGAAGATCCTGCCGTGTTCCTTGTCTTGCTCAATGTGGAGGTGGAAATACTCCATGTCATCCCTGGACACCTGTCCCCATGCCTCGAGGCCTTGCCGGAGGTAGCCGAACATGGTCGGCAGCGACCATTCATGGCCGGGACCCATCGCACCCATCCCCACCCAAAGCGAGGAGCGCCGGGTGAGCTTCCAATGCGTTGCGACAAACCTATCGGTTCCCGGCGCCCAATTCACGAAGTCCCACGTCTTTCTGGGCACGCCCACGGACAGCAGAAACTTCTCATACAGGCGCGGATGACTCTCGGAGGGGTTCACTCCCCCATACTCGTCCGCCAAGACCTCTCGAAGCTTGTCTGAAATCTCACCCGGACCGGACGTCTTCATGAGCGACGTAATGTACTTGGGGAAAACCTTCACCAACTGATAGTGCTGGAGGGCAAAGGCCCGAACTTGATCCATCGTGAGATCGCCCCGCGACATCCTTTGCAGAAAAGGGTGGTGAAGAGCCGGATGTGCGAAGACGGTTCTTTCAAGCGCCGAAACGATGCTGCGGCCCGAGCCTCCCTCTCGACTGGACATGGTCGAATTGTATCGTTTTGACTCTACCTTGCAAATCTCCACGCCTTCACGGGATGCGCCGCTCGATGAAAGACCTCCCCTCGGCTCCACGGATTCATGGTGTTTGCTGCTGGATCGGCCTCCTCCCGCTACCTGGAGCGGTCCGGGGTTGACCCGGCTGCGGAGGCCGCCGGAAGGAGATCTTCCCGCTTCAATCTGAGCCGATCCGCGCGTCGCAGGTCGAACAGGGCCCGGGCGGTGGCATAGTGATACATGGCTTTCGTTCCCCGCGGCGAGCGCCAACACCGCGGGGCGAGAAATCGCCGCCCCCAGTGGAACCCGCCGACCTCCGAACTGAGGCGGCGGAACTTCTCAAAGTCCGCCCGTTGCTCATCCAGGTCGGATCGGGGCAACGGCTGATCGATCGCCCAGAAACTATTGTTCAGGAGCACCATGCGATGCCGTCTCCACAATTTCAGAACGGCCTCAACGTACCCCACCGCGCGATGCGCAAGACCGTCATCCACGAACAAGTAGACCCGGCAGTTGCGACCACGCAAATACTCCATGAGATGGCTCAGGTATTCGAAGTTCGTTCGTCCCGACTTATCGGCATGGTTCCGCTCCGAACTGAACCAGAAGTGGCACGAGTTGAAAACGTTCAACATCCGATCGAGAACCCTCTCCTCCGGCAGGTTGTAGAATTCAAAATACAAATCCAGATCGTATTTTTCTGAAAAGACCGGCTCGACGTACCTCCATCCATAGGCATCTACAAAGTCGCTGATCATGTGGACCGTCCGCACCCGAGGGTCCGCGCTCCAATGGCGAAGATCGTCCCGGATGCTCTCCGGGGTCCGACGCGCGACGCCTCGCCCCATGATCGCGCGCTGCAGCTTGGGATTGCCATAGCAGAATTCACAATCATAGAGACACCCCTTCATGGCCGGGACCCAAGGGTAGATCAGGGTCGGAAAAGGGTTCTCCTGGTATCGGTACATCACTTTCTCGAAGGAAGGAAACCAGTCGAGCGCTCGATAGTCGGATCGGCTGTACTCCTCCGCACCAACCCGATAGGCAAAGGGGGATGAAAACTCCTTGGCGATAAGGTTCGGAACGTGCGCGGGGTCTCCACCCTCCATCAACGCATGAACCAGTTGGGGAAAGGGACCCTCCGCGTCCCCTCGAATGACAAAATCCACCTGGGACCCCGACACCAGTGCTCTTCCCAGAACGGAGGCCGTATAGCCGCCGACAACAATTTGGATCGAAGGGTTGATCCGCTTGTAGGCTTCAGCCAGTCGGACCAACCGGTCCAAAGTGTAGTACCAGTGCAGATCCATGGCCACGACTTTCGCCCGGCGGAGGTGAGCTTCCGTAACCTCCCTCTCGAAAAGACCGAGCTTCGGATACGGAATACTGTTCATGAGCGGGACAACGCCCATGGGAATGATATGGTTTTGCCCCTCCCGACCCGGACGAGGGTGAACATACAGCACCCTCGCCGTGTCGCTTCCTTCACGACGCATGAGGTCAAAATATCACGACGTATGAGGAGCGACAAGGGATGCAAGATCCGACGGGATCACCGCGGCCGGTTCAGCACGGAGAATACCAGTCGCCGAGGACCGTTCCATGATGTATCCTTGCCTCGATGGTGGGGGTCGAGACCCTATTGCGGAGCCCACGAGGCCCCATGCACGGCCCAATAGCCCAGCCCCAAACTCAGGGCCGGTCCCATTGGAGCCAACCGTACACCCGCGGAAGAATCCCCCTCATCGCAAGGAGCTCGGCATGACACGAAGAAGGGCGATGGGGGTCGGGATCCTGATTTCATTCGTTGCCGCGGCTGTCTTCTTGTTGATGCGAAGCGGCAGAGGGTCAAGAGAATGGGAGATCTCCCGCAACACCGCGCCGGTTTTTTTCTACGATCGCTTTCCCCGCGCCACCGACCAAGCCTCCGAAACGCTCTTGAAGCGGCTGTTGAGCGATTACCACGACCCCGCGGATGGACTTTTTTTTGATTTCCTCGGAAACGGAAAAGGAGTTTTGTATCAGCTCAATGCTTTCGGCAAACCTTTTGACTTTCATGTAAATGGATCGACAAAGACGGCCGCCTTCAATGCCTGGGTGGGAATCACCGCGGCGACCGCTCTCGCGGCCAAGAGCGGCGTTGTCCATCGATCCCTTCTCGAAGACTTGGCCGGATCCATGCGCCAACGGTTCTGGCAAGACGATGAACAATCCTACGACATTCTTGGGGACGGGAAGCAGTACGATGCCATCAATGACGCCCTCGTCGGGGCGTTCTATCTGTACTTGGCCCAACGGGTCGGACATGCCCCCTACCTGGACTGGGGCAGAGATGGAATCGAGGCCGTCATGAGACGCATTAACGACGGTGGAAGGATCGCTTGTTGCGAAATCGCCGGCCGGCCCTACCCTGAGATGTACTCGCGGCATGGCCTGATTCCGGCCGTTCTGGCGTACGCCTTCCAGCTAACCGGAGAAGAGCGGTATGCCCGCTCCGCCGTAGCCGTCGCCGATCTCTTCCTCAAAGAATTCTGGACGGGGACTTATTTCCGCGATTGGATCTCGATAGGAACCGACTCGGAAATCGGCATGGGCATGTTGGAGGTGTTCGCCATGACCGGCCGCGAAAAGTACCTCCACGCCGTCGAAACATTGGTCGAACACTATCACAATCCGCATGGGGAGATAGCCCACGATCCGGGAGATCACAACGACGTGCGCCACGATCAGCATGTCAACTCCGTTGTCGACCAGGCGGAGTTCATCATCCTCCTGCGCAATCTTGCCCAGATCACAGGGCGCAGGGAGGTACGCCTCTTGGCAGATCAAAGGGCCGCACAATTGAGTGCCTGCTACAATGAGCACCTGCACCTGTATCCCCACATGTGCTTCGCGGGTCCCCGGCGGGAAGGCGACTATTTCTCCGCCATCAATGCCCTCGCGTATCTCTCCTTGTCCGGCGGACTCTGACCGCAAACGCCGGGGGCGGCCGTAGGCAGCGCCCCCGCGGTCTGTTTTACGTCAAAAGTCGCGCCTCACCGGATCGGGAGTGGAAAAACACCGCTCTTGTGCCGTGGGCATGCTGATGTATCCTTCCCTGGCGAAGGACATGAAAGATGATTGAGGGGAAACGCGTCTCGCTCATTCTGCCTTGCCTGGATGAGGAAAACGGCCTGCGCATGCTGTTGAAGAATATTCCGAGTGCCGTAGATGAGACGATCGTCGTGGATAACGGCTCGACCGACAAGACCGCCGCGATCGGCCGGGAAGCCGGAGCCCGGGTCGTTCATGAACCGCGCCGCGGCTACGGGCGAGCGTGTCTCCGCGGGCTCACGGAAGCGCGGGGAGAAATCCTGGTCGTCATGGATGGGGACGGGACCTATCCCGTGAACCGCGTGGAGACCGTCGTGAGCAAGATGGTGCGAGAGAAGTATGACTTCCTGGTTACGAGGCGGCTTCCCCTCGGAACTCCTTCGATTCGAAGCCGCCTCCGGAGGCTCGGGTGCTACGTGCTTGATCAGACCGCCCGGCTCCTCTTCGGCATTCCACGGATGGATACTCAATCCGGATTCTGGGCTCTACGACGAAGCGCTCTGCCCCTTCTTGGGCCCGGAAGTCCGGGAATGTCCTTCTCAGAAGAAATCAAGATTGAAGCTTTCACGCGAAAAGACATGCGGGCCGGCCAATGGATCGTTGAATACCGGGGAGAACCCAGGCCGGGAACCAGCAAGCTCCGGCCCTTCCGGGACGGGCTCTCCACTTTCCTATTCCTCTGGATACAGAGAGGTCGCCATTTTCTGCGGATTCACGGTGAAGAACATCATAAAAACCACGGACCCACCCAGTAGTAGCCCTCGCAGGGAACAATGAATCGAAAACGGGAGGACCGAGACATCGCCACGCGGTCCCGAGAAGGATCCGCCTTCAGCTCGCGCGCGGTTACGACGGTAAAATCGGAATCGGCAACCTCCAATGTAGAACCGGCGGGAGCCGACACGCGAACGAGCTTCCCGGCCAACCAAAATGAACGGACGTGCGCCGATACGTCTTTGCACGGCCCCGGAGGCGGTGTCGGCAGTCGCCAGGTCTGGTTTCCGTACCCCGCCCGCTTCATCGCCAAGTAGGGTTCGAGCGTGTGACACGCCGTTTGGGCGAATTCGGACCCAAAAACGCTTGACCTCCCCGCCTTGAATGAATGGGTGGCCGGATCATATCTGTCCCGAACCATCTTCCATCCGACCCGAAACGGGCGGGATGTCTCCGGGAGGTACCCTTGGAGACCCAGCAGCGCGATGGACGCGGGATACACGTGGGATTCATCCAACGCCGTCAGAAGGTATTCCATCAGCTCCTGGTTGACTTTCCGGAACGCTTCGTAGCTGCTCACGCCTACGCCTTTCCACATGAGAAGCGTCAGCCCGTCTCCCACGATATAGTCCGGAAAATACTCCCCCTTGTAGGCTGAACTGAGGATCGATGCGTCGTTTGCGGCTCGCGCGCCTTGAATGATCTTGTCCCCAACAGGCAATCCCACTTTCAGCAAACCCATGATCGCCGCCGGGTTCGCCTCGTTGGACGAAACGGAATACCCTTCGCCTGTCCTTCGTACGGCTCTCGAGTAGTCGAGGTTCACCCAGCCGCCGTCCTGGACACGCAGGCCGATCAAAAGTTTCATGTGATCCGAGAGGGATCCCGGGGAGCGCAACACGTCGCGGGATCCCGCCAGTTCCAACACCTTTGGACCGGCGCAGCCCATGTCAAATCCGGGGACAATCCCGCCATGCGAATCCGTCGATTGGCGGATGAATTCAAGGATCTGATTCGTGAGGGTTTCTGATCCGGGAATGAGGGCTGACGCCGCCGCAAAATACAGAATGCAATGAAGATCGTACCGGAGGCCTAGATCGGATTCACGCTGACTGCCCGTCGCGCGATCGATATGCCGGGGCAAACGGTCCAACTCGTCCGGTGTGTGCTTCTTGACCTCCTCAAAATGCTCCGCTGTTCTCCGAATCAGCCACTTGGCCGCCTGATCAATCTCAACTTGTGGAAAATCCATTTCGTCGGAAACCATTTCGACCGTGCGCGGCGATCTCTCCGCGAACACGCAGGCGGGCAGCCCGACACAGCCGACTGAAATGAGCAGGGCCCATCGTCCACCAAGCGCCCCAAATCTTCGCGCCATGATGGCGAGCGATTTTCCTTCCATGAACATAAATCGACCGGTTATCATGTCCCTTCCCGCTGGAGAAATCAATATCATTGTTCCATCTCCACGGATGTCGTCGCGCCCCTCGCAGCATCATGATTCAGTATGGAGAGCAACGGTACACGCGGAGCCCGCCGTCTCGGCTGGAGAAAAGGTACTCCAGCCGCGCGGCGCCCACGAGGGAATCGCCCGCCGAGGGCGTGACCAGAATTCCATATCCCTGGGGCGGGCGACGGCTCGGCGCCAAGCTATCGCCGAAGAAAAATGGCGGCGGCCCACCCACCCGCTCTCCCACGTAGGCCCAAGACCATCGGGGAGCAAACCAGATGCAAGGGGAGCGGCTCTGAAAAACGAAATCGGGTTCCGTAATGTCCATCGCGACGAAATCCGGCCGCTCCCGGGCGAGGTGGGCCTGAAACCGTCGTTCGAGCTCCTCATAGTCCGAGCCATACCTCACTTTTGGGTTTGGAAAAAGCGACGCCGGGAAACCCCTGCGCAGGATCGGCCACGATTGGACGCCAAGGGCCAGGAGAAGAATGACGACACCGTATTTCCGGAAATGCGACGATACCCGATTCTCGGCAAGCCGGTCGAACACCTGCCAACTCCACAGGATCAGCCAGGGGAGAAGAAACAACAGGAAACGGATTTCAAATCCCTCTCCAAAGACAGTCATCAGGACCACCGTCCCGATCACCGTCGCGATCAGGACAAAGTAGGTGCCGAAGTACCATCTGCTCTTGACCCACCAACCGAGCAGACCGCCGACAATCCATAACGGTCCGATCACGCGGAAGATGTCTGCCACAACGGCAAGATCGAAGCGTCTCGCGGCCCGCGCGGGAAACAGAGCGTGACGCTTGGCGTAGTAGGCCACCGCGTGAAAAGGATTGCCGAATACGATCGCGTCCACCGCCAAAGACAAGAACACCGGAAGGACAATCCACATCATGCTCCTCCACTCTTTGCGGTGAACCATGATCAGGAACCAAGCCCCGGCGGCGAAAGCCCCCTCAAACTTGACAAGGGGGAGACACCCGAACAAGGCGGCGGCGGCCTTGCCGTGCCCGAGAAGCCCCGACCAGAGCGCGCCAAACAGAACCAGGGCGAAGAAAGGTTCCGGGAGAGCCGTCCAATGCGCCACGCTGAACCAAGGATGCAGCGCCAGCAACAGGACCGGCGCCGGATGCGGCCGCCCCCCCGCCTCCTTGGAAAAAAACACGATCATGATCAAAACCGCGGCCCCGCAGAGAACGCTGAACATTCGGCCGGAGGTGACCGGATCCAAGCCCAGGGCGCTTCCGGCGTGAGTGGCCAGCCACACCAGAGGCATCCAAGGACGACGCTGAGGATTCGTCAACAAACGAGGATTTTGATCGGCACAGTAAGCCATGATGGCGTTGATCTCCTCCACGCAGCCGATGTCGGACCCGAGCCCAATCCGACGCGCCGTGGGGAAGTCCCGGACGCGCAGAAGGGAAATCACGGAGCCAACCACCCAGGCAAGAACCACAAGAAAACACGTGAGATGCGCCCTTCGGTTCACGGATGGGGAAGATCATGGCATGATCCCGGTCACCAAACAATGCCGGGAGAAAGAAGTCATCCACGCCGCCCGCGAAGACCTTTGCGGTGGATCCTTGCCGCAACTCTCCTGTGGCTTTCGCTGCTGGTGGCAGCCGGCTACCATCTCAATGATCTTTCCTCGGCTGCAAAGATTGACCGGAGGATCCTCCATACCATCGATGACCACTGGAGAGGAACGGTTCCCGTATGCGCTCTGGAGAAGCCGAGTCTCCTCTTCTATTCAAACCCCCGGTTCGGTTTCGGCCTGATCGTCATGGCGTTTCAGGGCCTCTGGAGCCGCTGGGCCGGACTGGACCCCTTTCTGGGGTTCCGTTGGCTGAACGCCGCCATCAGCGCGGTCGGCGCGGCCGTCTTCCTTCTCCTCGCTCGAAACTCGATCCCACCCCTGCTTCGATGGGGCGTGATTCTCGCCGCCTTGGGGCAACCCTTGTCCCTCCTCCTATCGATTTCAGGATTTCAAGAAGTTCTGTGCGCTTGCCTGCTTCTGCTGCTCGCTCATTCCTGGGGAAGGAACAAGATGGTCTGTGCCGTGCTTGCAGGCTACCTCCCCCTCGTGAGGGCGGAGACGATCTTCATCACGCTGGGGGTGTCCATCTCTCTCATGAGGTCCCGGCGCATTCTGCCTGGGATCGCCGCTCTCGCGCCTCTTTCGGCCTTCCAACTGGCCGGGAGATGGCTGTTGGGCGACTGGCCGGATGCCATCTCCTACGCCGCTCTCGGGCCGTTTCAGATCTCAGGAAGATCCTACTGGACTGAGCTCAAGCCCCATCTCTTGGAAACGTTGACCTCCTACGGCTGGATCACCAGCCTGGGCCTTCTGGCGGCCGTTGGAACAGGCTTGTGGATCCCCAAAGCGCGAACAAACGCCCTCCTCGCCGCTTCCTACCTTCTGGGTTCGGCGGCCGCCTTCACCGTTTCTCCCGCGCAATTCCCGTGCGGCCGGTACGTATTCCCCGCCTTCGTCCTCTCGCTCCTCTGCCTCCCGCAAGTCGTGGCAAACGCCGTGAATAGGTTCCCAAGCTTGAAGCGATCTCTCCCGCCTGTTTTCGCGGTATGGGCGATGATGTCCTTCGTCGAAGGTTTGTCCATCTGGCGCCGCGGACTCCCCCCGCAGTCGAGCGCGTACCAGTTCGGCGCTCTCGCGAAGGCGGAAAACGACCCCTTTCGCGGTTCTCGGGAGTGGCTCCTCGACTATCTCAAGCGTGACCCTGTCGATTGGGTCTTCTTCTCGTGGGAGTTCTACGATGTCCGGTCCTTCACCGCCGAAAACTGTTTCATCTTCCGCCGACATCAACTGCTTTTCGGCCCGCCCCGTCCCCCCGACGACTACGTCATCGCCCAATGGAAAGGAGGCGTACCCGTGCTCGATCTCGGAGCCATGAAAGTGCGCAAGTCATTGCCGGAAAACCAACCCGGTCTGATGATCACGAGATCCAGGAGATACGCCCCCTCCTCCGGCAACTGGGAGAAGATCGCGGTCTTTCCAAACGACGTCCAAGTCTTCCGGCACACACCCGTCAGATGACTGAAGACCCTCTCCGAATCGTCGGAAAGCCGCCCGACTCACCCGCGTGGAACTGGGTGATCCGCGTCTCCCTTCTGGCGCTCGGCATGAGCACCTCTCTGGCTCTCGGAAACACGCCGTTCTTCACGAACGAATACGACGACATCGTCGGGTTCGGAAAGGAAGTGACCGGGTTTGAATGGGACGATCTCTGGAGAGTATTCGCCGCAGGATCGCCCCGCATGACCAACTGGCGCTACCGGCCCGTACCGGACCTGTTCGTGATCGTGATGCACATGTCGGTCGGCGCCGTCCCGATCTACTTTCGGATCTTCTACGGCCTCGTCCTGGGCACGTTCCTCAACGCCGTCTACGTTGTGGGCAGAAGGCTTGGGGGATCAAGTCGTGTCGCCCTGGCGACCGCGGTCGTATCGGGGTTCCTCGGTCCGGTCCTTTGGGAAACCTGGTTCTACAGCGGATCGGAGTTGGTGGCCGCAACGTTTCTCTACATCGCGCTCGGAACCTTGGCCCGAACCGAAACGCGATCTCGCCGCTGGCCCCAATGGATCTTGTTCTCGTTGGCGTTTGGCTTGGCTGTGTTCAGCAAAGAAACCGTCCGCGCCTATGGCCTGCCCGTCGTTGCCGCCTTCCTCTGGGCTCACCGCATGCGTCTCCGAAGCATCGGGGGCGTTTTGGCGCCTTCCCTTCTCCTGACCGGCCTGTCGGTCTGGCTCTCCAACCGGAATACGCCGCCACATTGGAGTTGGATCGCGAAGTTCATGCCCGGAGAAGAGGGGTTCTGGACTTCCGCTCAATCCCAACTCCTTAGCTTGGCCGCTCAATGGACGACTCCTCTCGGCGTGGATTTCTTCCTTCTTCTCGCGGTCGGGACATCGGTGCTGAGTCTGAGTTCGGCCCGAAGCACCACTGCACGGCGATGGGTTCTCCTCGTAGGGATCATGCTTTTCATCGCTCACCTTGGAGCGCCGGTGCTCGAACCGGTCGTCTACTTCCAAGCGTACTACTACTCCAAACCGTGCTACACGTTCCTGCTCCTCGGACCCGCGTACTTCCTCCTCGGCTCAACAGCCGCTTTCTTCCGCCCGGCTCCGGGGACTCGGCTTGCGGCAGCCACCGCATGGATCGTTCTCGCCATTCTGGCGGGTTCGGTCATTCTCTTCCCCTTCGGGAAAACCGACCCGTCCACCAGAGCGCTCCTACCGGTCCTCCCTCTCATCGCCCTCCTGGGAATTCGCGGGGGGGCCGCGCTTCTCTCCACACAGACAGATGCAGTGAGCAAATACGCGGGCCTACTGCTCTCCGTGCTGGTCTGCCTCTCGACAGGCTATCACTTGGTTGCCGGAACCATCAACCTGGCGAGCGAGACGATAGCCCGGGGAGAAGTGGACCATGGAATGCGCAAACATCTTGCGGGCATGGACCTGGAGGGCACGTCGGTCATCGATCCCGACCCGCTCTTCCCCTTGACGGCGAGATTCTTCGCCGTCTTTTCCGAGCAGCCGCCCCGGCGGGTTTTTGACTCGCCCTCTTGGCAGGAGGTCCTGGTGGCGGTGAGAGAGGGGCGGCTGGGCAACCGGAAAGTTCTGCTCTCCCACTGGGAGACCAAACCCGATCCCGGCGGAAAAAACCCCTCGGCGTTTTGCCTCGACTTGTCCTGGATGGACGAACACCACGACCTGATTGGAAAGTGGAAGGTGGAGAGACTGGCCTCGGCCTCCTGCCCGAAAGATTCGGATTTCGTCCTCTTGGATCGGTTCGGCTCCCTCGTCAGACAGGAAAAGTCCTCGTTCATCCACCTCCCTCTGTTCGCCAACGATATTCCCCGTCGAACCCAGCAGGGAGTTTCGCTGCTTCTTCGCTTCACGTTGGACCGCAGAACCTACTCTTTTTGATTCCTGTTCAAGATAATCATGGCTTCCACTGTCAAAATCAAAATGCACTAACGTGGCGTCACATTACCGCCCCTTTGTGATATGAATCACATTCCCATTTTGTTCGACAGGTAGTATCCCTTGACATTTCACGAACAATTCGGGCAAAATGCAGTAATGGGAACCATCGGAGTCCTCGACCTCCGACATGGTGGCAGGGTATTTTCCAGTTGGCTCATGGTTGTGCCCGCCGCCGTCATCGCCATAGGAGCAGCCGCCTGCTCCGAAAATACCAAGACTGAAGAAATGCTTGCACCCACCAAAGACCCAATGCCCGTGCTCGAAGGGTCGATTCTGTCGGCCGTTCCGGAACCGGCCAGGGCCCTTGTCGTCGCAGCAAACGATGCCCTCGCCAATTCCAAGAAGATTGAAGACGCAAAAGCTTTGGCGCAAGGATTGAGTCTTCAGATGGACGTGCTGAAGAACAATCCGGAATGGGGTCAGGCCCTTGAAGCCGCCGCCACGAACGAGAAGGCTAAGGCGGAGTTGCTCAAGCAGGTTCAAAAGGAGCATGGCGACAAGGGAGTAGAAGTCGTAAAATATGTTCTTTCGCAGTACATGGATACTCCGGAGGAAAGAACGATGTCCACGTTTACAGCGGAAATCTTGGCCGTCGACGTGGCCTACATGTCGCCTGAAGCGGATCCACCTCACCTTCTCCTGGAAAGGTACCAAAAAACGCGTTTGCAAGTCGAAAAGTGGGCCCCTCAGCCGGCTGAACCCGACGCCCAGGGAAAAACCACCCCCTCCAAAACGGAGGAAGGTCGCCTGGCGCTTCTGCTCCAGTTGGATGAACGAATTTCACGCCTGGAGAATCACATCCAAGAAAAAAGGCAGGCCGCATTAAGTGCCCCACCCCTGCCGGTCGGAATGTCGGAGGGTTCCGATTAACATGCCCTCCAAAGGACGGCAGGCGCGCCGGCTTCCCCGATGGGGAATGACCCTCGCCATTGCCGCGTGCTTGGCCGCACTCGCGGGCTTGGCCTCCCCTTTCGTCTTCGTCTACCTCCAAGGAGGGGAAATCCATTTCACGAGCTACGATGGCCTCCGGATCGTTGCCGGAGATCGCACCGCCCAGTCCCTCATTCGCAACCTGGATCTCTCATCCAAAGCGGCTGGGCAGGTGGATGATCTCAACCGGCTGAACGAGACGGACCGCTTCAAATTCCTGCTCTATCGCGCGCTCGCGGACGTTCTCAGGCGAAACCGCCAACCCGAGGCGGCGGCCTATATCCTGGGTCGGCTCAGTCGGGACCCGGCCGTTCACTCCATGCAGACCAGCCTCTTCCGCTACATGGGGTCCCTTCAACAGGAAATGGGGGACTACCGCTTCGCCATCGAAAGCTACGAAAAAGCGCTCAGCGGCATCCAGGACCCTTCCGAACGCTACTACACGTACCGATCGATTGCCGACTGCCTCGTCAGCCTCCAACAGTACGGCCGCGCTCGCCGGTTGTACCGCGAACTCCTGGAAACGGTTCCCTCCACACACGGCCTCGGACCTGAGTACCTGAAGGACATATACCGGCGTCTCTCAGACGTAGAACGATACGCGGGCGAAATCCGCCAATCCGCCAAGTACTTGGATCTGGCCCTCGAAAAATCCCAGAACGATCTCCGCGAGCGGAACGCCATTCTGTTCGATCGAGCGCAACTCGAAATCGGCATCGGGGACTATGAAACGGCCCTGCGAACGTTGGCCGACCATATCGAAACTCAGGCTTCAGAGGTGTCCGCGCCGCCGTCCGCCGATCTGAACGTCATGCTGATCAATCTCTACCTTCGCTCAAGAAAGTACCCCGAGGCCAAAAATCTGTTCCTCAAGATCGTTTCTTCGCGGGAAATCAGCGCGGACCGGCTTTCTCAGCCCGGCGTCCGGTTGGCCACTTCCCTCCTGGAGGGATCCGACCCTTCATCCGCCTTCAAAGTGCTCGACGCCCTCGCGGCCATGAACGGCACCCAAGAGACCCTGGACCAGCTGGCCCTGACCGAATGGGCACTGATGAGCATCGAGGACGGCGGGCCGGAACGAATCCGACAGGCATGGCAAAGAATCGGTGCCTCCCAATCGCTGCAAGTCCCGAAGCCCGACCTCGACTTCATGGAAGCGTACACCCTCGAACGGGCCGGCCGATCGGAGGAGGCCCTGAGACAATACCTCGCCCTCTCGGATAAGAATGCGCCGACATCGATGGAGTTCTTCCGCCAGGTCGCATACCGAAAAGTGGGCCAGGCCGAGGCCAAGCGCCCCATCAGTCCAAACCGCAAGCTGGTCGAAATCAAGCACGGTGGGGAGGACCCCTCCCGATGACTTCGCGCAGCCGCCCCCCGTTCTTTCTCCGTCCCCTGGTTTCCCTGTTCGCGTGCGCCGCCCTGTTCGGCCCGGCGGTTCAAGCGAGAGCGGAAGTGAGCGGATACCACCGGTTCAACGTCGATTGGGTCAACAATGCAGGCGACACCAGCGGCTGGGTCGACTTCGAGGGAGAACTGGCCGATCAGGATGAGTGGCACATCCACTTCGACATCACCGATACAAACAACAAGGATGGCTTGGGCGCGCGGCGCTCCCACGTCGCTTGCACCGCCATCGATGGCCCGGAGTACTACCTGATCACGAACCCGGATGTGTATGACCTGGACGTTTCGGACACTTCGAGCATCGACCCGTGGCGCTTCACCGTCTACACCGAGGCGTGGGAAGATGACTATGGAAGCTGCGACAGCAGCTACGTTGGATCCGCTCCCTGGTGGGCCGATGTCGACGAGTGGTGTTCAAGCGGGAGCGTCAACGGGGACAACACGACGGGAACGGAGGGCGCCTGGCAAGAAAACCAAGTCGGCGGAGCATGTTGGGTTCGCTGGCGGCGGAAATGGGACGATTTTCGGACCCCGGATATCACAACATTCACCGACGACGGAAACAAGGCATACGACCTCACCTACAACACCCAAGCCGACCTCTCGGACGTCATGGGGCTTGGCGCCACGAAAAACGTCCACTACAAGTACGACGCCTGCCCCACCACGGGCGACGTCTCGGTCGCGATGTCCTTCGTATCGGGCAATAACTACCGAGGAACGATTCCCGCCCCGGGAGCGGGGAACTGGAACAAAACCCTGTACTGGATCGTTCGGGCGTGCGACACCCAGGGAAATTGCCTCACCTCGTCCTGCCAGACGGGCGGCCGAATCACGGACCCGTACGCACCCACCGTAACGCTGAGCAATGTCGCGGGGTCGTGGGTTCAATCGGATGTGATCAACTTCGCCTGCTCCGATAGCGGCAGCGGATGCCAATCCACCTTCTGGTGGGACTACGATGCCGACGGCGTCTGCTCAACCAACTCCGCCATCTACGCGAATAGCACGACACTCACGTCCGTCACCATCAATACCACACACAATGATTACATTTGTCTCTTGGTGAAAGACAACGAGCCCAACGTGAGCACCACCAGCGCACGCCTCTGGGTGGACGCCACCAATACCGTTCTCAACGCCTCCTCGTTCTCAGGGTGCAACTACGTCAACGGCTCCATCTGCTGGGTAAAAAACGGAACCAACTTCACGGTTCGGCTCCGTTACTACGACCAACACAGCGAACCATCCGGCAATCAGTTTCTATCGTTCACCAGCGGATGTACTCCGAACAATTGCGGCTGCGCCTGGTATGAACTGTGTGCCACAGGCAACGAGATCAAGTCCTACATCGATACCGACCCCGTAGGAGGATATGCCGACTCCCATTGGAATGACAGCTACCTCAACATTACAGGCGCCTCGTGCACCGAAGCAGGGGGATGTACCGGAAACTATGCGCAGATGGACTTCACGGTCACCGGCGGCAGTTCGGAAAAGAATTACGATATCTACGGATTCCAGTACGATCTGGTGGGAAACGGGCCGGCAGCGGGCTACAATGATACGGGCCTCGACTTGAGACTGGACAACACCGCGCCCACTTTCGGCGCCGTCACGCCCGCCAACACCGCCACGGCACTTTACGTCGACGGCACGTTCGACCTCAGCACCACTTTCGCCGACGGCACGGGCTCCGGCGTCGCCTCCTGCCAATACTGCAAGTCCACCGACGGCGTATGCGACACCGAGTGGGCCGCCGCCACCTGGAGCGCCGGCACCTGCTCCGTCACCGGCCTGACCTGCACGAACGGCCAGGCCCTCACCCTCAACATGCGCGCGACTGACAACGTCGGGATCGTGGGGCAAGCCTCTGGAGCCAGCCGCACCTGCGACACCACAACCCCAACGTTCGGAACCGTGACCCCGGCCAACACGGCCACCGCCACCTACGTCGACGGAACCTTCGACCTCTCCACCACGTTCAGCGATACGGGATCGAACGTCGCCTCCTGCCAATACTGCAAGTCCACCGACGGCGTGTGCGACACCGAGTGGGCCGCCGCCACCTGGAGCGCCGGCACCTGCTCCTTCACCGGCACAACCTGCACCAACGGCCAGACCGTAACCCTCAACATGCGCGCCTACGACGGCGTCAACAACCTCGGCACCGCCACCGCCGTCTCACGCACCTGCGACACAACAACCCCAACGTTCGGAACCGTGACCCCGGCCAATACCGCCACAGCCTCCCACGTGGACGGGACGTTCGATCTCTCCACCACGTTCAGCGATACGGGATCGAACGTCGCCTCCTGCCAATACTGCAAATCCACCGACGGCACCTGCGACACCGAGTGGGTCAACGCCACCTGGAGCGCAGGCACCTGCTCCTTCACCGGCGCAACCTGCACGAACGGTCAGGCCCTCACCCTCAACATGCGCGCCTACGACGCAGTCAACAACCTCGGCACCGCCACCGCCGTCTCACGCACCTGCGACACCGCCGTCCCCACGTTCGGCACCGTCACACCCGCCAACACGGCCACCGCCACCCACGTCGACGGAACCTTCGACCTATCCACTACCTTCGCCGACGGCACCGGCGCCGGCGTCGCCTCCTGCCAGTACTGCAAATCCACCGACGGCACCTGCGACACCGAGTGGGCCGCCGCCACCTGGAGCGCAGGCACCTGCTCCTTCACCGGCACGACCTGCACCAACGGCCAAACCGTAACGCTCAACATGAGGGCCGCCGACAGCGTCGGCAATCAGTGGGGCACCGCCACGCAAGTCTCACGCACCTGCGATACCGCCGTTCCCACGTTCGGCACCGTCACGCCCGCCAACACGGCCACCGCCACCCACGTCGACGGAACCTTCGACCTGTCCACAACCTTTGCCGATGGCACGGGCGCCGGCGTCGCCTCCTGCCAATACTGCAAATCCACCGACGGCACCTGCGACACCGAGTGGGCCGCCGCCACCTGGAGCGCCGGCACCTGCTCCTTTACCGGCGCAACCTGCACGAACGGCCAGGCCCTCACCCTCAACATGCGGGCCGCCGACAGCGTCGGCAATCAGTGGGGCACCGCCACGCAAGTCTCACGCACCTGCGATACCGCCGCCCCACCCGTTCCCACGATCTCCTCCGTAACGAATACGGGCAACCTGAAACTCACCGTCAACTGGTCCACCGTTGTCGACGCCGGCTCCGGCCTCGCCAACTATGAACTCGACCGGATCGGCGCCGGCCAGATCGCCACCCCCGCCTCGGGAGCCACCTCGTACCAAGACACCGTCGCCTCGGACAATACCGAGTACTGCTACCAGATGCGCTCCAAGGACAATGTCGGGAACCTAAGCGCCAATTCCACGCAGAAATGCGCCACCGCCATCATCGCCAACGAAACCATCGCCGCCGAAGTCAAAGGCTTCCCCGCCTCCGCCACCGACCAAGGCGGCACCTACATCGGCACCTACGTCGGCGCCGGAACCACCGTCTACCTCCTCAGCGCCAACGGCACCGTCGCCGACAGCGAAGCCCTCCCGGGCGCCTCGGGGTCC